>JAGQOI010000462.1 GCA_020427625.1 Phycisphaerales bacterium
GGAAGCGGCATCGCGCGCCCTGTCGGCGGCCGAACTCAAGGCGAAGATCGCGAAACTTCCGGTGCGGATGGCGAGTCGTCAGGTGACGGTTGCGAAGGACGAGGACATTCCGCGTCACGAGTCGTTCGAGGGCTACCAGTTTCCCGGGCTGGACCTGCTCGAGGAGCCGGAGTCGAACTACTCCGCCAAGATGGAGGACTATGTCCGTCAGCAGGCGGAGGTCCTGGAGACGTCGCTCCAGACGTACGGCATCGACGGCGAGGTCGCGGGCATCGAGTCCGGGCCGGTGGTCACGCTGTACTCGGTGCAGTTGGCGCCGGGCACGAAGGTCGCCAAGGTCCAGGCCATCGCGAGCGACGTCGCCCGTTCGCTGCGGGCCCAGAACATCCGCATCGTGCCGAACATGGTCGGCAAGACGACCGTCGGCATCGAGGTGCCGAACCTCCACAAGGAGAAGGTCCGCCTGAAGGAACTCATGTCGGGCGGGCACTCGTCGGGCATGCACCTGCCGATGTTCCTCGGCAAGGACGCGGCCGGCGAGCCGCTGGTCGCCGACCTCACCCGGATGCCCCACATGCTCATCGCGGGCACGACGGGTTCGGGCAAGTCGGTGTGCATGAACACGATCATCATGTCCTGGCTCTACACGAAGCGTCCGGACGAGCTGAAGCTGGTGCTCGTGGACCCGAAGATGGTGGAGATGAGCCAGTTCTCGGATGTTCCGCACCTCATGTGTCCGGTCGTCACCGAGATGAGCCGCGCCGCGGCGATCCTCGAGTGGGCGGTGACGAAGATGGAGGAGCGGTACGAGCTGCTCAAGGAGGCGATGGTCCGCGACATCGCGTCGTACAACGATCTCGGCGAGGAGGAGTTGTGCGAGCGTCTTCAGCCGAGCAACGAGCTGGAGCGGGCGAAGATTCCGAAGAAGCTGCCGTACATGGTGTTCATCATCGACGAGCTGGCCGACCTCATCATGACGCACAAGGAGGTCGAATCGTCGATCGTGCGCATCGCCCAGAAGGCCCGCGCCGTCGGCATCCACCTCATCCTCGCGACGCAGCGTCCGCAGGCGAACGTCGTGACGGGTCTGATCAAGTCGAACATGCCGTGCCGCGTGAGTTTCCGGGTCGCATCGGGCATGGACAGTCGCATCGTGCTCGACCAGAAGGGCGCGGAGCTGCTGCTCGGACAGGGCGACATGATGGTTCTCCAGCCGCATTCGTCGGAGATCATGCGGGCCCAGGGCACGCTCGTCACCGACCTGGAGACCCGGCGCGTCGCGAAGTTCCTGAAGTCCGTCGCGGGCCCGAGCTTCGAGCGCACCCTGCTCGCGATCCGGCCCGGCGGCGCCGGTGACGCCGACGACCGCGAACTCGACGAGGACGGCCTGCCGCTGCACGAACGCGACCCGCTCTTCGACAAGGCCGTCGAGATCATGATCGAGAGCGGACGGGGCTCGGTGTCGCTGCTCCAGCGCCGACTCGCCATCGGCTACACCCGAGCCTCGCGCCTCGTCGACCAGATGGGACGCGCCGGCATCCTCAGCGACCACAAGGGCACCGTCGCCCGAGACGTCGTCATCTCCATGGAAGACTGGGAGCGCATGAAGGCGCTCGAAGCCGCCGAAGCCGAAGGGCGCGGCGACGACGACACCGACGAACACCAGGCGCTCGACGACGCCGACGTCGACGCGCTCGAGGACGAGGACGACGACGTCGAGATCGAGACCATCGACCTCGACGACGACACGCCCGTCGGACGACGACACGCCGACGCCTGAGGCCCGACGCCCGAGGTCCGACGTCGGACCCCGACGTCCGAGAACATCGCCAGCCCACCCAGCTTCACCCGGGGATGCGCCTCCGGGCCGACGTCGCTCCCGCAGGCGGCGCAATCCGACCCCGAGCCGGCGCCAAACGCTTGACGACGACGCTCGCCGGGCCACACTGGAGAGGTCGGCACACGCCGACGTCGTCGCCCTCCCGATCATCCCGATGTTCGACGGTCGATCCCGCGGCCAGCCGCGCGGCACCGCCCGTCCCGCCGCCACGCTCCATATCGATGACTTCCGATCGTTACGAACTTGCCACCCGGATCGCCCGCCAGGCGATGCTGTGTTCCGACGGGGACGCCCGTCGGGCGTTGGTGGAGCGATCGTGCGGCGAGGACGCGGAACTTCGGGGCGCGGTGGAGCGGTTCATCGAATCGGCGAATTCGGCGACGCTGGACCTGCCGTCGGAGGTCGTGACGGCGGCGCCGCCGCGCGCGTCGTCGTCGTCATCATCCGGGTCGTCATCGTCATCCTCGCGGGGCATTCGTCCGTCCGCGACGTCGCCGTCGCGTCCGCGTCTGCGTCGGTTCGGGCGGTACCACATTCTCGCGACGCTGGGCGAGGGCGGGATGGGCGTCGTGTATCTCGCCGAGCAGGACAATCCCGCGCGTCAGGTCGCGTTGAAGGTCATCCGGCCGGGGTTCGTCACCGAGTCGACGATGCGTCGTTTCGAGTACGAGTCGCAGGTGCTCGGTCGTCTCCAGCATCCGGGCATCGCGCAGATCTTCGAGGCCGACACCGTCGAGAGTGATGCGGGCACGCAGCCGTTCTTCGCGATGGAGTACATCGAGGGCATGTCGCTGCGCCAGCACGTCGCGACCCGCAACCTCGCGACCGACCAGATCATCGCGCTCGTCATCGAACTCTGCGACGCCGTCCATCACGCCCACACGAAGGGCGTCATCCACCGCGATCTCAAGCCCGGCAACGTTCTCGTCGACGCCCATGCCCGCGTGAAGGTGCTCGACTTCGGCGTCGCCCGCGCGACGACGTCCGACACGCAGGGCGTTTCGCTGAACACCGACGGCGGGCAGCTCGTCGGCACCGTGCCGTACATGAGCCCCGAGCAGGCGTCCGGCGACTCGAGCCGCCTCGACACCCGCAGCGACGTCTACGCCCTCGGCGTCATCGCGTACGAACTGCTCGTCGGACGACTCCCCCTCGACGTGCTCCGGCGCCCGCTGCTCGAAGCCGTGCACATCATCGGGCACGAGGAACCGGCGCGCCCGTCGACGATCTCCCGGCACCTCGCGGGTGACGTCGAGACGATCCTCCTCAAGGCGCTGGAGAAGGACCCCGATCGACGCTACCAGTCGGCCGCCGACCTCGCCGCCGACTTCCGGCGCTACCTCGCCCACGAGCCCATCACCGCGCATCCGCCGAGCACCGTGTACCTCATGCGGAAGTTCGCGAGGCGGAACAAGGCGCTCGTGACCGGCTCGTCGCTCGCGGTGCTCGCCCTCGTGCTCGGGGTGCTCGGCATGACCTGGCAGGCCCTCGCGGCCGGGCGCGCGGAGAAGATCGCGGCGACCGAGGCGACCAACGCCCGTTCCGTGAACGAATTCCTCGTCCGCATGCTCATCAACGCCGATCCCTCGCGGACCCTCGGGCGCAATCTCTCCATCGGCGAGGTCGTCGATGCCGCGGCGGCGACCATCGGCACCGACTTCGAGGGCGACGACCTCATCGCCGCCAGTCTCCACCAGGCCCTCGGTCAGACCTACGACGCCCTCGGCGACTTCGAACGCGCCGAACACCACCTGCGCCGGGCGTTCGAACTGCACGAGGCGCGTCTCGGTCCGGACGCGCGGCTCACGACGGAGGCGCTGCTCGCGCTCTCCTCGGCTTACGGCACCGCCGGGCGTTTCGAGGAGGGCGAGGCGCTCTGTCGCGACGCGCTCGCCCGCGTGCAGCGGCGCCAGCCCGTCGGCGGCGCCGACGTCATCCGCGCCCGCGGCGACCTCGCGCGTCTCATGCTCGAACAGGACGAACTCGACGTCGCCATGCCCCTCATCGCCGAGGCGATCGACGACGCCCGCGCCACGCCGGGCTTCGACCGCGAAGTCCTCCTCACGATGCTGCACAATCACGCGACGGCGCTCAAGGAACTCGGGCGCTTCGACGAAGCCGAAGCCGAGATGCGCGAGGCCCTGCGCCTGCGCGAGGCGTACTACGGCGCTGAGCATCCGATGACGCTCTACACGTACAACAACCTCGGCACGCTGCTCGAACACATGGGACGTCTCGACGAGGCGGCGGCGATCTTCCGCACGACCCTCGACGCCCGACGACGCATCCTCGGCCCGGATCACATCAGCACCCTGCGCACGGCGGGCAACCTCGCGAACATCCTCGTCCAGCAGGGCGTGACCGACGAGGCCGCGGCCCTCGTGCGCGACAACGTCGACCGCGCCTCGCGTCGTCTCGGCGACGGGCACGACATCACGCTGATCGCGATGAACACGCTCGCGTACCTCGACGAGGAACAGGGTCGCCCGGACGAGGCGGAGCGGATCTACCGCCGCATCATCGCGGCGATCGAGTCGTCGCCCGACCGCGCCGCGGTCACGGCGCTGCCGCCCCGCAACAACCTCGCGATGCTGCTCCAGACCTCGGGCCGGCTCGACGAAGCGTCGGCGCTGTTCCGTGAGCTGCTCGACCTCACGGCGACGGCACTGCCGCCGGGTCACCCGATGGCGGTCATCTTCGAGAACAACTACGGCGACTGCCTGGTGGATCTCGGGCGGGTGGACGAGGCGACGACGCACCTGGAATCGAGCTATGCCGCGCTGCTCGAACTCGTCGGGCCGGATCATCCGCGCACGGTCAAGGCGGTTCAGCGCCTGGTCCGCCTGTACGCGACGACGGGCGACGACGAACGGGCGGCGACCTACCGCGCCCTGCTGCCGCCGGCGTGAGGCGGCATCTCGGGGACGACGCGCAGGACGGCGGCGAGACTGGGGGGCGGGAGCCGGAGGGCGCGCCGGATCCAGGCCGCGTTCATCGTCAGGTAGCCGAGTCCGACGACGAGCATGAGTCCGCAGACCATGGTGGTGATGCGGGCGACCTCGACGACGGCGTGGGCGTCGGCGAGGGTCGTGACGATCTCGCCGAGCACGATGCCGGCGACGGTCGCGATCATCACGAGCACGCCCTGACGACCGCTGCGCGACGTGCGATACTCGCGACTGCGCAGACCGATGGCGCGGAGGATGCCGTGCAGGCCGGCGAACACGAGTGCCGCGGCGGCGCCGAGCGCGACGGTCACGGCGAGGTCCGCGACCCGCGCGTCCGGCGACGGCGCGACCCGCACCATGAGGCCGCGCGCGGTCGCGGAGATCGCCCACACCACGAGTCCGAGCGCGACGAAGCGCACGTCGCGGGCGACCGGGCCGCGGGGTTCCTGCCCGCGTGGCGGCGCGAGTCGGACGACCGACCAGAAACCGGCGACGGCGAGGAGGGCGGAACCGAACACGACTTCGGGCGGGACGTGTCGGGACAGGGCGTCGGCGGTCGCGGGATCGAATCGGTCCGCGAACCGGGCGGCCGGCCGCGCGAGGACGAGCAGCGTCGCGCCGAGGATGCAGAGCATGAGCCAGAGCATGGCGTCGCCGACGGCGCGGGGATTGCGGAGTCGGGGGAGGCTGCTCGCGGTGGGATCGACGGTGTGCAGGACGGTCTGCCAGACGTCGGTGCCGCACTCGGGGCATCGTCCGACGGCGGGCAGTCCGCGGAGGTTGTAGCCGCAGCGACGGCAGTGGATCGGCAGCGCGATGACGGCGTCGGCGAAGCGGTCGGGTTGCGGCGGCGCGTCCATCGGCCGGGGCTCTCCGGGCGGTGTCGGGGCGATCATCGTAGCGTGTCCCGTCGCGAGGGGGTGCTATACTCCGCCGGATCGCCGGGCGGTGCGCCGTCCCCTGCGGAGGAGACCGGATGTCGCACGAGGCCATCGAACGTCTGCGCCAGAACATCATGTCGGTGTACATGGGCAACGGCGCCGCCGTCGACCGGATCATCGTCTGCCTGCTCGCCCGCGGGCACGTGCTCATCGAGGACGTGCCGGGCGTCGGCAAGACGGTGCTCGCGAACGCGCTTGCGAAGTCGATCAAGTGCACGTTCACGCGCATCCAGTGCACGCCGGACCTGCTGCCGTCGGACATCACGGGCGTGTCGATCTACAACCGCGAGCGTGGCGACTTCGAGTTCAAGCCGGGTCCGATCTTCCACAACGTGATCGTCGCGGACGAGATCAACCGGACGACGCCGCGCACGCAGTCGGCGCTGCTCGAGGCGATGAGCGAGCTCACGGTGTCGGTCGACGGCATCGTGCATCGCCTGGAGGAACCGTTCCTCGTGGTCGCGACGCAGAATCCGTACGAGTTCGAGGGCACGTTCTACCTGCCGGAGAACCAGCTCGACCGCTTCCTCATGCGGATCGGCCTGGGCTATCCCGCGCCGAGCGACGAGTCGCGGATCATCCTCCAGCAGCCGGCCCGCACGACGCTCCAGGACCTCCAGCCGGCGGCATCGTCGGAGGAGATCCTCGCGCTCCAGCGCCTCGTGGACGCGGTGAAGCTCGACCAGGGCCTGGTGGACTACGTCATCGCGCTCGCGCAGGCGACGCGTGAGAACGACGATCTCCAGGTGGGCGTGAGCCCGCGCGGCGCGCTCGCCCTCGCCCAGGCCGCGCGGGCGACCGCGGTGATCCAGGGGCGCGACTACTGCGTGCCGGAGGACGTGGTGTCGAACGTCGTCCCGGTCTGTTCGCACCGGGTGATCAGCAAGTCGTACCTCAACATCGGCGACACCGCGACGACCCGCCGCATCATCCAGCAGGTCCTCGAAACGGTGCCGAGCCCGGCGTGAGGTGAGGCGAGGGGGGAACACTCATGTCCACCAATCCGCGCGTGGCACGGTCGCCGGAATCGGCGCCAGAGGGTTGACCCGTGGCGCTGCCGCGCATCATCACCCGCTCGCTCGACGCCTGCCAGGGCCTGAACTTCGCGGGCGGCCTGTTCGGCTTCGGCACCGCCGTATCCGCCACGACCGGCATCACGCTCGGACCGGTCGCGCTCGGCCTCGCCGTCACGACGCTCGCCGGACTCGCCGCCTACGCGACGTACCAGCAGTGGCGCACGTCCGACCAGCATGATCGCTGCGAAGCCGTACTCGACGAACTCGTCCGCAAGCAGGGGTCACTCCTCGCCGGCCTCGAA
This sequence comes from Phycisphaerales bacterium, assembly GCA_020427625.1. Taxonomy (GTDB): domain Bacteria; phylum Planctomycetota; class Phycisphaerae; order Phycisphaerales; family SM1A02; genus JAGQOI01. Next base: position 7,048 of record JAGQOI010000462.1, read on the forward strand.
CACATCATCGAACACGAGCCGGACCTCCAGCAGAAACTCCCGCCGGAGATGCAGGGCCGGCCGCTGCGGGTGTTCTACGAGCTGCTGAAGGCGAAGAACGCGGAACGCGAAGCGATCCTGAACGAACATTCGAACGCGATCACGTTCCTCGCGGCCCGCATCGACGCCGAGTTCGCGACCGTCGCGACGATGCTCGACGCGACCCGCGCCGACCTCGCCCACCTGCGCAACCGGGCTCGCCGCGCGGATCGTTCGTTCGACGAGATCCTCGCGCACGTGCGCCCGCAACCGATCCTCGAACTGCCGCTGCTCGCCGAATCCGGCACGCGGACCGATCTCGACCGCCTCAACTTCCGCGCCCGGACGACGGATCTGTTCGGGCGCGACGACGCGATGGCCGCACTGGAGGCCTTCCTCGACGCACCGAAGCCCGACTTCTCGTGGTGGATGGTCACGGGTCCGGGCGGCATGGGCAAGAGTCGTCTCGCCCTCGACCTGTGCGTCGATCGCGTGAACGACTGGGACGTCGGGTTCTTCGTGAGCGCCGAGGACCGCGTCTGGTCGTCGTGGACGCCGCGGTGTCCGACGCTGATCGTCTTCGACTACCTGCTCACGAAGACGGACGAACTCGCGCGGGCGATCGGGCTGATGACGGGCCGTTCGTTCCCCCACCCGGTCCGGTTCCTCATCCTCGAGCGCGAGGCGCACGGTGCGTGGTGGGAAGGCATCCGCAGCGCCGACCAGGGCCAGCACCGCACGAACCAGATCCTCTCGCGTCACGGCGAGGCGCTCGAACTGGCCGGGCTGGATGAGGATGACCGGTGTCGCCTGTTCGCCGAACTGCTGCCGGACGAGCCGGACCACCGGCATCTCGCGCGGCTGGCGCATCAACTCGATCCGCAGGGTCGTCCGCTGTATGCCGCGATGGCCGCGCAGGCGGTGCGGGATCACGGTGTCGAGAAGATCCGGACGTGGGACACGCTCGCGCTCACGGAGCACGTCCTCGATCGCGAGCGGGCGCGCTGGCGGAAGTTGATCCCGAACGACGCGGCGCGGCGGCGCATGGAATCGCTGCTGTGCCTCTCGACCCTCGCCCGCGGCCTGAGCCGCGATCCCGACCCGCTGCGCGACGAGAGGATCCGCGACCTGCTCCCGAGCCCCGGCGACTTCGACGGCGACCGATTCCGCGAGATGACCGGATCCGCGCATCCCGACGCGCTGCCCGCGCTGGAGCCCGATCTCCTCGGCGAGTGGTTCGTGCTGCAGACCCTCGCGCGGCACGCGCCGGCGGATCGGCGCGCGCTGGTCTTCGCCGCGTGGCACCGGAAGGGTCTCGACACGGCGTTCGCGTGCTTTCAGGTAATCAGCGACTTCCGTCAGCGAAACGACCTTGACATGGATGCGACCGTGTTTGATCTGCTGGAGATCCCGGCCGGGATTCCGGCCGCGAATGCCACCTACGACGCGGGGGACATCCCGCGCACCGTTGCATATCTGTCGCTGGTGATCGATGCCGATGACGCACCGGCCGAGCAGGTCGCCAGGGCACGCGTCAATCGCGGCTTCACCTACGAGGAGCGAGGAGTAGACGGAGACCGCAAACCCCAGATCGCTCAGTAC
>JAGQOI010000463.1 GCA_020427625.1 Phycisphaerales bacterium
CCGACGCCCGCAGCAGCAGGAACGCGTCCGTGCTGTTGCCGAGCGCGAACACGACCATCGGCAGGATCGACAGGAAGTACCGGCGCGGCAACGACGCGATCGCCTGCATCACGCCCGGCGCCGGCTCGACGACGACATCCTCGATCGGCCCCGCGGGCGCCGGCTCCGGCGGCGGCTCGCGGAGTCGGAAGGTGAGCACGAACGACGCCAGACTCATCGCGGCGGCGATGCCGAGCACGACGCGCAGGGCGTGTTCGAGATCGGTGCCCTCGCTCGGACCGAGCCACCACAGCGCGATGCCCGAGATGACGACGCCGCACAAAGCGCCGGCGGTGTCCATGCCGCGATGGAAGCCGAACGCGCGCCCGCGCTCGGTCGGCTCGGTCGCGTCGGCGATGAGCGCGTCGCGCGGACTGCTCCGAAAGCCCTTGCCGACGCGATCGATCGATCGCCCGGCGAGGACCACGGTCCACCCGGTCGCGACGGCAAGCAGCGTCTTGCCGAGCACCGGCAGGCCGTATCCCCAGCGGATCCACGGCAGGCGGCGCCGAGCGCGGCGGCCACGCGATCCGCCGTCGCTGCGCCAGCCGGCCCAGGCGGTGAGTCCGGCGACGACGACGGCCGCGACGCCTTCGATGGCGCCGAGCGAACTCGCGGAGGCGCCGAGCACGCCCACGACGAGCAGCGGCAGCAACGGGTAGGCCATCTCCGAAGAGATGTCGGCGAAGAACGAGATCCAGCCGAGCAGCCGGACCGTCGGCGGCAGCCGCGGACGGGCGTCGTGATGCGTTGGCGCGTCCGGCATCACTCGTCCTCGCCGCGACGGCGCATCAGTGTCTCAGGAACCGATCGATCGAAGGGATCTCGTGCCGGGTGAGTTCGTCCTTCCACCGGCGCAGCGCGTCGAGGCCGTCCGCCTGCCACGGGCGGCCGAGATTGTTCAGGTACTGGCGCACGGCGTCAACTTCGCCGGCCTCGAGGAGTTCGACGGCGAGGATCATCGAGGGTCCGGCGGCGGCGAAGTCGGGCGTGTCGAGGATGAAGGCGGACTTCAGGAGATGATCGGCCGCGGCGTCGACGTCGCCGGCCGCGAGCGCGACGCGACCGAGCACCGAGTGCCCGCGATGACGATGACGTGCGGTGTTCATGTAGTGATCCTCGTAGGCGATCAACTCGTTCGCGTACCGGATCGCCCCGTCGATGTCGCCGGCCTCCAACGCGACCATGCTGAGCCGGTGGACGAGTTCGATGCGAGCGTCCTTCTGCTCCCGCTCCACGAGCATGAGCGCGGCGCCGTAGTAGCCGTACGACCTCACGGCGTGCTCCGCCCGCTCCCACGCTGACGACGACTCGAACAGCCGGACCTCGAAGAGTTCGCCGAGGTCGATGAGCCAGGGCCGGCGGTCGGCGCTCGCGATACAGCCTCGCATCAGGAAGGACTCCGCATCGCGCGGACGGTGATTCAGGGCGCAGAACGCCGCGGCCTGTCGGAGCAGGTCGGGACGGTCGGGATTGGCGACGACGACCGCCGACCAGACGTCGCGCATCGCCAGGTACGCGCCGAGCCGCTGCGGAGCGTCGTCGGGCTCAAGGTGGGGGTCGGTGTCGAACCGGGGGTCGGCGAATCGGCCCAGGTTGATGATCCGCGTCGGTTCTTCGGCGATGAACGTCGGCAGCCCGTCGAGCACGGCGATCCGTCGCGCGGCCGCGGTCTCGGGATACATCGAGATGATCCACGACCCGCCCTCGCGCATCGCGGGCACGTCGGGCGGTCTCCGCGCGCGCGGATCCGGCGTGATGTCGAGGAGGCGGGCCGCGACGTCGTGCGGATTCCGTCGCGCGCGCCGCCTGGCCCCCGCGTCCGCCTGTCGGTCGGCCGCGGCGGGGTTCCACTGATCGAGCAGGGTTCGCGTGACGGTGAGCGGATCATCCCACCCGATCTCCGGATGGTGCGTGCGGAACCAGGCGAACTGTTCGTTGAGGAACGGCGTGTCGGCGGTGACCAGTTCGGGCGCAAAGCCGACCGCGGCATAGGCGTGCACGAGGGCGCTGGCGCGGGTGACGAGATCGTCCGCGCGGGCCGCGAGGGCACGTCGAGCCGCGTCGCACTCCGCGTCCGTCGCCGTGACCGCGCCGAGCAGCAGATCGACGAGCACGGGATCGGTCGCATCGCGGCGCGGATCCGCATCCGGCGGCGTGCCGGCGCGCGTCGCCGAGGTGCCGAGGAGGACGAGCACCGCCGTCACCGTGAGATGCGTGGATCGCATTCGTCGCATCATGTTCCTCCCCCGCGCGGCGCGCGGCACTTCAGAGTCTCGTGCGGAACCCCAGCGCCCGCACCGCGCACCATCCCGCCCATCCCTGAATCACGCCGAAGGCGCCGAACACGCACAGGACGATGCCGCCGACGGTGATCGCGACATGGTCCCACGCCGCGAGCCACGCCACGAGCATCGCAACGACGCCGAGCGCGAGCGTGACGAGTCCGGTCACCAACCGCACAACGCGGCCACGGGCATCAATGTTGCAGGCCATGGCTGATCGTAGGCGGAACGGGGTTCACCACGGAGTCACGGAGGGCACGGAGCAGGCATATTGGGTTCGGAACGGTGCTTCGGGGATGTTCGAATGATCGAACGCGACCGAGTCGTCATTCGGAACCCAATCTGTCCGCTCCGTGCCCTCCGTGCCTCCGTGGTGAACCCTCCGGGCGCGGGTCAGAAGTCGGCGCTCTTCGGCGCGCGCGGGAACGGGATGACGTCGCGGATGTTCGCCATGCCGGTCGCGTAGATCATGGTTCGTTCGAAGCCGAGGCCGAAGCCGGCGTGCGGGATGGTGCCGTAGCGCCGGAGGTCGCGGTACCACCAGTACGCCTCCTTCTCCAGGCCCATCTCCTCGATGCGGGCGTCGAGGACGTCGAGGCGCTCCTCGCGCTGCGAGCCGCCGATGATCTCGCCGATGCCCGGCGCGAGCACGTCCATCGCGGCGACGGTGCGCCCGTCGTCGTTGAGCCGCATGTAGAACGCCTTGATGTCCTTCGGATAGTTCATGAGCACGACCGGACGCTTGCACAACTCCTCGGTGAGATAGCGCTCGTGTTCGGACTGGAGATCGATGCCCCACCTGACGGGATACTCGAAGGCGACGCCGCCGGCGACGGCCGCCTCGAGGCGCTGGATCGCCTCCGTGTAGTCCATGCGTTCGAACGAGGCGTCGACGAACGCCTCGAGGCGGGCGATGCAGCCCTTGTCGATGCGCTCGTTGAAGAACGCCATGTCGTCGCCGCGCTCGTCGAGCAGGTCGCGGAAGATGGCCTTGAGGAAGTCCTCGGCCAGCGCGGCATCGTCGTTCAGGTCGGCGAAGGCGATCTCGGGCTCGATCATCCAGAACTCGGCGAGATGGCGCGAGGTGTTCGAGTTCTCGGCGCGGAACGTCGGACCGAACGTGTACACGTTGCCGAGCGCGCAGCAGTAGGTCTCGACCTCGAGCTGACCCGACACGGTGAGGTTCGTCTCGCGCCCGAAGAAGTCCTGGCTGAAGTCGACCTGTCCCTCCGGCGTGCGCGGGAGGTTGAGCAGATCGAGCGTCGACACGCGGAACATCTCGCCCGCGCCCTCGCAGTCGGAACCGGTGATGATCGGCGTGTGAACCCACAGGAAGCCCCGCTCGTGGAAGTAGCGGTGGACGGACTGCGCGAGACAGTTCCGCACGCGGGCGATGGCGCCGAAGGTGTTCGTGCGCGTGCGGAGATGGGCGACCTCGCGGAGATACTCGAACGTGTGACGCTTCGCCGCGATCGGGTAGGTGTCGGGATCGTCGACGAAGCCGAGGATCTCGATCGAATCCGCCTGGATCTCGCACGACTGACCCTTGCCCTGCGACGCGACGAGGGTGCCCGTCGCGACGATCGAACTGCCCGTCCCGGCGCGGGCGACCTCCGAGTCGTAGTTTGCGAGCGTGTTCGGCGCCACCACCTGGAGCGTGTCGAAACACGAGCCGTCGGAGACCTGGACGAACGACAGACCCGCCTTCGAGTCCCGACGGGTCCGCACCCAGCCCTTGATCGTGACGGTCGTGTCGAGCGGGACCTGCCCGGCGAGCAGGGCGGCGATGGCGTGATGACCCATGGATCGTGATCCTCCGTGACGGCCGCGCCGCTCCGGGATCGGAGGCCGTCACGCGACGAGCGGCAAGTATTGACGCACCTCACCCGTCAGGCAAGGCGACGACGCGACCCGTCCCCCGACCCGGCCGGGGACCGCCATATTGGCAGGCCGCGACGCCCGCGCGGGGGGAGTTGACAGCAGGCCGCGACCGACGCCGCGATCGCGTCGCCGTAACAGACTGAAAACACGCTGCTTGCGGCCGTCGCCGGCGAGCGGCCGATCGGCACGGGGGTTGCCATGAGGAGAAGGTGATGATGGCGCGCTCGTTCCAACCCGATCTCCCGGCGGCCGCGTCCGAGGGTCCGCACCGTCTGAACCTGCTGTTGTCGTACGGCGGGTGGCGTGAGGAGCCGGCGGTGAGCCAGTTGCCCCGGCTGCTGGAGCCGATGGGCATCCGCAGCGTCGAGGCCCGGACGGGTGAGCAGGCGGCGAGCATCATCCGCGAACTGCCGGTGCACATCGCGGTGGTGGATCTCGCGTTGCCGCTGGGCGGGACGCGGACGACGTCGGCGGGCGGCGTTCGGACGCTGCAGTTGCTGCGTCGTCTGGAGTGTCCGCCGCCGGTGATCGTGATTCGTCCGGTGGAGCCGAGTCCCCGGGCGCACGCGCGGGGGTTGTCGGACGCCTTGCGGGAGGGCGCCTTCTCGGTGCTCGACTACCCGATGCGTCTGGAGACGATGCTCGAGGTGTTCCGTCGGATTCTGAAGCGTCACTACGCCGACCTGTGGCCGGCGTCGTAGTCGAGTTGTCGTGGACCGTGCCGGAGCGTCCGGCCGGCCCGTATTGGTCAGAGGTGGTCCCCGACGGGGACGCCATGGATCGAGGAGTGTTCCCAAGATGAAGATTCGTCCTCTCGGTGACAAGATCATCGTCAAGCGTGCCGAGGCGAAGAGCCGCACGGAGTCCGGCATCTTTCTGCCCGAGTCCGCGAAGGATCGCCCGAAGGAGGGCACGGTCGTCGCGCTCGGCTCGGGCAACCTGAACCGCGACACCGGCGAATACCTGCCGTTCACGGTGAAGAAGGGCGACCAGGTGATCTTCAGCTCGTACGCGGGCACCGAGGTCAAGCTGGACGGCGAGGAAGTGCTCATCCTCACCGAGTCCGACATCCTGGGCGTCGTCGAGTGAATGAACCCGGTCGTCGAACCGACGACCGCTGCGGGTCCTCGCGGACTCAGGAGGCGTGACGATGGACCGAGGTCCGCTGATGGAAATCCTCGAGGAGATGAAGGGCACCGGCAAGGAGCTCGATCTCGTGATCCTCGGTGAGAACGACCCGATCGAGATCCGCAACGTCGTGGAGGTCGCGGCCCTCCAGAGCACGCAGGGCATCCGCATCACGACGAAGCAGAACTACATCTGGATCGATGCCGCCCACGTGTCCGCGGCCTGGCAGGTCCGCGACGATCTCTGACCCCGATGACCACCCATGCCGATCTCCACCGACCAGCTCCGAGGCGCCCTGGGCGAACTGAACGGCCAGCGCAACATGACCATCGAGTTCGACGGCGCCCGGCCCTGCCGGATCGCCAACGCCCTGCTGATCCCCGTCGAGGCGGATCACATCGTCAAGGTCACCGACGGCGCCAAGGTCTACCTCGTCGATGCCGAACGCATCGCCTGGATCGAGATCGGCTGACCCGCACCGCCCGACCCACCGAACCAACGCAAGAACCAGAACCACCGAAGTCCCCAGAATCAGGAACTGAACTCCCATGACGGCCAAGCAGATTGCATTCGAGAACGACGCCCGTGAGAAGATCCTCCGTGGCATCCAGAAACTCGCCCGGGCGGTGAAGGTCACCCTCGGCCCGTCCGGACGCGTCGTCGTCCTCGAGAAGTCCTTCGGCGCTCCCACGGTCACCAAGGACGGCGTCACCGTCGCCAAGGAGATCGAACTCGAGGATCCCTACGAGAACATGGGCGCGCAGATGGTCAAGGAAGTCGCCAGCAAGTCCTCCAAGGACGCCGGCGACGGCACCACCACCGCGACCGTCTACGCCGAAGCCATCTTCGCCGAAGGGCTCAAGAACATCACCGCCGGCGCCAACGCCAACCAGGTCAAGCGGGGCATCGACATCGCGGTCAACGCGATCGTCAACGAACTCGCCTCCATGTCCAAGCCCGTCCGATCCTCCACCGAGATCGCCCAGGTCGGCACCTGTGCCGCCAACCAGGACACGACCATCGGCAAGATCATCGCCGAGGCCATGGACAAGGTCGGCAAGGACGGCGTCATCACCGTCGAGGAAGGCAAGAGCCTCGACACCTACGTCGACCTCGTCGAAGGCATGCAGTTCGACAAGGGCTACCTCAGCCCCCACTTCGTGACCAGCCCCGCGACCATGGAATGCGTCCTCGAGGACTGCTACGTCCTCATCCACGAGAAGAAGATCTCCAGCGCCAAGGACATGCTCCCGATCCTCGGCAAGATCGCCGAGTCCGGCAAGTCGCTGCTCATCATCGCCGAGGACATCGAGGGCGAAGCGCTGGCCGTCCTCGTCGTGAACAAGCTCCGCGGCGTGCTCAAGGTCGCCGCCGTCAAGGCGCCCGGCTTCGGCGACCGACGCAAGTCCATGCTCGAGGACATCGCCGTCCTCACCGGCGGCACCGCCATCATGGACGAACTCGGCATCGACCTCGAAGGCCTCAACCTCAATGAACTCGGTCGCGCCAAGAAGATCACCGTCGACAAGGACACGACCACCGTCGTCGAAGGCGCCGGCAAGTCGAGCGACATCAAGGGCCGCATCGAAATGATCAAGGCCCAGATCGACGGCAGCTCCAGCGACTACGACATCGAGAAACTCCAGGAACGTCTCGCCAAGCTCGCCGGCGGCGTCGCCCAGATCAACGTCGGCGCCGCGACCGAAGTCGAGATGAAGGAGAAGAAGGCCCGCGTCGAAGACGCCCTCCACGCCTGCCGCGCGGCCGTCGAAGAGGGCATCCTGCCCGGCGGCGGCGTCGCCGTCCTCCGTGCCCGCAAGGCCCTCGAAGCCGCCCGCAAGAAGGCGAAGGGCGACGAGATGCTCGGCGTCGACATCGTCTCCCGCGCCCTCGCGGCGCCGATCAAGCAGATCGCCGACAACTGCGGCCTCGAAGGCGCCATCGTCTGCCAGAAGGTCGAGGAGTCGAAGGACGCGAACTTCGGCTTCAACGCCCTCAGCCAGACCTACGAAGACCTCGTCAAGGCCGGCGTCATCGTGCCGACCAAGGTCGAACGCGTCGCGCTCCAGAATGCCGCGAGCATCAGCGGCCTGCTCCTGACCACCGACTGCGCGATCACGGAGATCAAGGAGAAGAAGACCCCCGCCGGCGCCGGCGCGGGCATGGGCGACATGGACTATTGAGCCACGACCCCCCTCCGACCCGATCCCCCCGATCACGCTGATCACCGCCGGGATCACCCCCGGGCGATCCCCCCCGGAGATCGCCCCCGAACAACCCCTCGGGCCGGACGGCCTCACCGCCGTCCGGCCCCTTCCCTGCTTCCGCTCCCCGCCCCCCCGGCGGCCTCGCCGCCCGGGCCGACCTCCACCGGAACACCACCCATGCCGGGCGCACTCGGCGCCGGTCTCGGCGCCCTCATCTTCCCGCTGTCCATCGCCGCGATGCTCCTCAAGAA
>JAGQOI010000464.1 GCA_020427625.1 Phycisphaerales bacterium
CGGGTGCGTCCGTGGCATGCGTGGCTTCTCGGGGCGGGCGCGTGGTTCGTGATGCTCGTGATCGTCTGGCGTCTGCTCGTGCCGCTGATCCGCATCGGGACGCGGGTCGGCGTCGCCACCGTGACGGGGCGCCGGCGATCCCGTCGTCGTCGGGGTCACTGTCCCGTGTGCGACTACGACCTGCGCGGCCTCGAGTTCAGCCCGCACTGTCCGGAGTGCGGCACGCTGCAGGTCTGAGCGATCGCGTGCGGGTGGGGCGGCGAATCCGGGTCGCTTCGGGATTCGCCTCAACCCGGCCGCCGCGACGTCCGATACCACGGTCGATGTCCACCCCTGCCGTTCCGTCCGCCCGGCCTCCATCGTCCGACGCGCGTCGTCGTCATCTGGCGCTGCCGATCTTCGTCATCGGCGTCGTTGTGACCGGCATCGGGCTCGTGCTCAAGATGCGTCACACGACGCCGACGATCACCGAGGCGGCCTTCCGGCAGAAGGTGGGCGAGATGGCGCTGTCCGCCCGTCCGCAGTCGATCGGTCCGTGGTGGATCACCGCGGGCTCGATCAACGAGCAGACCGGCGACTTCATGGCGTTCCACATCGACAGCGGCGACGTGCAGATCTCCGCGCGACGCGCCCGTCTGCTCATCGATCCCGAGACCGACTCGTTCAGCTTCCGCATGTGGGACGTCGTCTACACCGTCCTCCCGCGCCGGCGGGCGGACGATCCCCGCGCGACGCCGGAGGGCGCCGACTCCGACCACTACCTGCTGTCGCTCCCGGAATACCTGCTCGGTCCCGCGCCCTACGGCATGGACATCGTGTCGAACGATCTCGAGTCGCCCGTCGACGCCGTCACCCGCGGCCGCCTCGCCCGCGAGCGCACCGACTGACGTCGACTCCGCGGACGCTCACCCTCTCCATTCTGAACCCGATCGCCCTCTCCGTGCCCTCCGGGTTCTCCGTGGTGCACCCCGTTGAGTTCAGTTCAACGTCACGGTCTTCACGACCCGCACCGGCGCGGTGTGGTCGCGGTCGCCGTCGGTCGCGATCCAGGAGAGTCGGATCCGCTGCCAGGCCTCGCCGTCGCCGGGCGCGAGTTCGACGAACACCACGCCGCCGAAGTCCGCGCCGTCGAGCAGTTCCTCGAGGCGGGGGGACAGGACCGTGCCGGCGTTCATGTCGCTGTGCGGCAGCATGGTCCGCGCGATGTCGGCGACGTCGTCCCGCACCGTGAGCGGCAGGCCGTAGCGTTCGTGCACCGCGACGAGCTCGTGCATGCGCTCGATGACGCGATCATCGCCCGCCTGCGGATGATCGTTCACGAGCAGCAGCGGCCCGTGCATTGCGCCGCCGGGCGGCGTGTACGCCGCGACATCGTTCTCGGAGGACGTTTCGATCCCGTCATCGTGCGTGATGGCGACGGTCTCGTTCTGACGCGCGACGTTCCACATGAAGAACCCGCCGCCGACGAGGGCGATCAGCACGACGAACAGCATCGCGCCGGTCGGCTGACGCTCGGCCGGAGACGCGGCATGACGGGCCGTGACACGGGCGCCGCGGGCGCGACGGCGGATCGACGCGGCTCGGGCGCGGGCGGACTTGATCTGCTCCCGCGCCGCGCGGCGGGCGGTCATCGTGCCGTCGGCGACGGCGCGACGCAGCGACTCGACCTCGTCGCCGAAGTCGCGGGCCTCGTCACGAACCGCGCGATGCATCGAGGCGTCCGCCTCGAAGGGCGCGGCGGCGACGGCCCCGCGCGGGCCGTCCTCGACCGCGTACGCGCCGGTCCACCAGTTCGTCACGCGCAGGCGGGGTCGTCGACCGGGCGCGGCACCGGTGTTCGGCGGCGTGCCGGGGTTCGGCGGCGTGGCCCAGGTCCAGTCAGGATCACCGGCGGCGGGTGAAGCCGGGCGGGGCGAGCCGGCGAAGGCGGCGGCGACGGCGGGTCCGGGCGTGTTCACCGGCTCCGGCGTGTCGTCCTGGCCGTTCCGCATGGACGGCAGTTCGACGGCCTTGACCGCGAAGGGATCGCGAGCCGCGGAGAGGTATCGGATGTCCGCGAGCATGGCATCGGCGGAGGCGTATCGCTTGTGGTAGTCGGCCATGGCGCGTCGGACGACCCAGCGTACGGCTTCGGGGGACTTCTTCGTGAACGAGCTGAGCGCGCCATGGGCGGGGAAGGTGTTTTCGAGGATGAAGTAGAGCACGGCGCCGACGGCGTAGAGGTCGAAGCGGGCGCCGTCGACCTCGTGGACCTTCACGCCCCGCAGGGCCTGGCGGACCATTTCGGGATCGCGGAAGTACTCGGTGCCGTGGGTGGTGAGGGTCATCGCGGAGCGGAGCGGCGTGACGAGTCCGAGGTCGACGAGTTGGGCGCGTCCGGACTCGATGATGATGTTGTCGGGCTTGACGTCCTTGTGCCAGAGTCCGCCCCGGTGGTAGGTGGCGAGGGTTTCGAGGAGGTCGGTCGTGTAGCCGAGGACGCGGGCGAGTCGTTTGCCGTCGAGGCCGTCGTCGCCGGATTCTCCGTGCAGTTGTCGCGCGACGATGCCGAGATGTTCGCCGGCGTGATAGGGCATGACGTAGAAGAAGCGGTTGTCGTCCATGCCGTGATCGAGGACGAGTCCGAGCTGGCGGGCGGCTTCGAGGGCGCGGGACTCGCGGACGATCTGGGGGAGGCTGGATCCTTCGCTGAAGGCGAAGGTCTTGATGACGACGCGCTTCGGCATGCCGCGACGCTGGCGGGCGTCGTCGGGTCGGGCGATGTAGAGCTTGGCGCCGGAGCCGCCGCTGCGGAGGGAACCGACGATCTCGTAGCCGTCGAACTGTCCGGTGCGGGCACGGGGCGTATCGCGGGTGGGGGCGCCGGCCATGGCTTCGGGGACTCGTTGTTCGAGTCCTTCGAGGGCGCCGCCGAGGAAGAGGAGGCGGAGGGGTCGGGCGATGGCGGCGCGATAGACGCAGGCGCCGGCGACCTTGACCTCGCGTTGGGCGGA
>JAGQOI010000465.1 GCA_020427625.1 Phycisphaerales bacterium
ATGACGAACGCATCGCCGCCGCCGCCCGAGCCTTCGGCGGCGAGGTCGTCATGACCGCCCGCGACCATCCGAACGGCACGAGCCGACTCGCCGAAGTCGCACGATCCCTCGACGACCCGATCATCGTCAACGTGCAGGGCGACGAACCCGAGATCGACCCCCGCCTCATCGACGATGCCGTCGACACCCTCGTCGCCCGACCCGAATGCGTCGTCGCGACCATCGCGACGCCGCTCCGCGACGGCGAGGATCATCGCGATCCGAACATCGTCAAGGTCGTGCTCGACGCGCGAGGCCGGGCGCTGTACTTCTCCCGCGCTCCCATCCCCCACGACCGCGACGGCGTCGGTGCCGCGCCGCCCCTCCGGCACGTCGGACTCTACGTCTACCGGCGCGCGTTCCTGCTCGAGTACGTCACGCTGCCCGTCACGCCGCTCGAAACCGCCGAACGCCTCGAACAGTTGCGGATCCTCGAACACGGATACGCGATCGCGGTCGCCGTGCGCGCATCGTCGCACGGCGGGATCGACACGCCGGAGCAGTACGACGCCTTCGTCCGCCGCGTGCGCGGCGACTGATCACCCCCCGCGCCGACGACGACCCTCGCCGCCGGGCGATTCGAGGGCCCGTTCCGCGCGACGGCGCCGGCCGGCATCGACGCTCGTGTCCGCGACCCGCTGCAGCGCCTGACGCGACTCGTCGGTGTTCACGCGCCCCAGGGCATCGATCGCGGCGTTGACCGTCCGGCCCTCGGGATCGTCGAGATACCCGACGAGCAGCGGCACGACCCGCTCGGTATCGTGATGCGCGAGCGTCGCCATCGTCGCGATCGCCGTCGGACGCGCCCGATCGAGGTGACCGTAGGCCGCGCACTCGATCGCGCGATCCAGACCCTCCGAGGCGTCGAGGTCCGCGAGCGCGTCCAGCGCGGCACGTCGGATGTCGTCGTGCTGGCTCGGGACGTTCACGAGATCCACGAGCAGCGACGTCGCCTCCGTCGCCCTGTGTCGGGCCAGGCCCCGGATGGCGGCGACGCGGCAGGCTTCGCTGGCGTCGGCGGCGGCCGCGTCGAGCAGGCGGGAGACGGCGATCTCGCGATCGACGCCGGCGAGTCCGTCGACGAGGGCCCGGCGGACGCGCGGCTCATCGATCGGCGCGTCGACGAGTTCGACGAACGTCGCCCGGGCGTGGCGCGACCCGAGACCGGCGAGGGCCCGGGCCGCGGTGATGCGCAGCGTGTGTCGGACCGACTCGTCGCGGATGAGTCCGGCGAGTCGGGCGGCGACCTCGGGTTCGTCGCGTTCGCCGATCGCGTCGATCGCCGCGTGACGCGCGACGACGGTCGGTCCGGCGTCGATCTGGGCCATCCACATCGCGAACGGCTTGTCGACCTCGACGGTCTTGAGCACGTGCAGTTCGGGGTCGACGGCGACGACGTCGGGCGGCCCGTCGAGCACGACGCGGTACGACGTCAGCCGCGAGTCGACGTCGATCTCGTGGACGGTCCATCCGCTCGCGGTACGGACGTGCACGGGCAGGGTGAAGACGAAGGCGGGCGTCACGATGGACATCTGCTGGCGCTGTTCGACCTCGATTTCGAGGGCGCGATCGCGTCCGTCGAAGCGCACGTCGACGTGCAGATCGGGCGTGCCCGGGCGGTAGCACCACTGTTCGAAGAAGTGTTCGAGCGAGCGCCCGGACGACGCCTCGAGGGCGTAGCGGAGGTCGTTCGTCTCGACGACGTCGTCGGCGCGTTCGTTCATGTACTGCCGGACGCCGGCCCAGAAGTCGTGTTCACCGAGTTCCATGCGGAGCATGTGGAGGATGGACGCGCCCTTCGGGTACGGGTTGGCCGCGCGACCGAAGACGTCGTCGGGCGAGTCGTACGCGGGCGACACCATCGGCGTGTCGTTCGTGTCGGTGCGATCGCGTCGGGCGACGCGGAAGTTGTCGCGCATGTCGTCGAAGTACCCGTCGGGACCGTCGCGATGTTCGAACCAGAGGGATTCGCCGTAGGTCGCCCAGCCCTCGTTGAGCCAGATGTGCGCCCAGGTCTTGCAGGTGAGCAGGTCGCCGGTCCACTGGTGGGCGAGTTCGTGCGCGATGAGGCTGTCGAGGTCGCGGTCGCGCCGGGCGGTCTCGGTGAGGACGGCGCTCGGGTAGAGGCTGGTGGCGCTCGTGTTCTCCATGCCGCCGGCGCCGAAGTTCTTGACGCAGAGGTGGGCGTTGCGATCCCCCCGATACGGCACGCCGAAGCGGTCCTCGGAGAGGTCCATCATCCCGCCCGGGCGCCCCAAGGTCCCGCGGAGGTCCGCCGCCCTGCC
>JAGQOI010000466.1 GCA_020427625.1 Phycisphaerales bacterium
GCCTCGGCGAGCTGGTCCTCGATGATGGTGGGATCGGCGGCGACGGCGCGGAAGATGACCTTCTCGGCGATGGCGGTCGCAAGGGCGACGACGTCCTCGCGGGCGGCGAAGAGCATCTCGGCGCGATGGCGTTCCCAGTGGTCGAGGGCGGCGGCCCAGGCGGCGCCGACGTCGGCGCTCCGGGCGGCGCCCTCGGCGTATGCCGCGGCTCGTCCGGTCTCGCGTCCTTCGGCGAGTCCGTCGGCGCGTCCCTGTTCGAGTCCGGCGGCGTGTCCTTCGGCGTGCGCGCCGTCGACGAGTCGTTTCGCCTCGGCGCCGGCGTCGGCGAGCAGGGCGGCGGCGCGTCGTTCGGCGTCGTCGATGATCTCCTGCGCCTGGCGTCGGAGGTCGCCGAGATCGAGGACGAGGGCATCCCGGATGAGGTGTCGGGCGTCGACCTGTTTCACGACGGGCATGGATCGTGTTCCTTCGCGCCTCGTCCGGGGATCAGACGATCAGGTCCTTGTCGCCGCCGCGCCCGGAGATGATGATCTCGCCGGCGTCCTCGAGTCGTCGGACGATATCCACGATGCGTTGCTGGGCGGTCTCGACGTCGGAGACGCGGACGGGTCCCATGTACTGCATGTCTTCGCGGATGAGGTCGGCGGCGCGGGCGGACATGTTGCCGAAGATCTTTTCGCGCAGCGATTCGCTCGCGGTCTTGAGGGCGAGACAGAGTTCGTCGTTGTCGACCTCCTTGAGCACGGCCTGGATGCCCTTGTCGTTGACGAGGGAGATGTCCTCGAACACGAACATGAGGCGCCGGATCTCCTCGACGAGGTCGGGGTCCTCGCCCTCGATGCCTTCCATGATGGACTTCTCGGTGGCGCGGTCGCAGAGGTTGAGGATCTCGGCGACGGTCTCGATGCCGCCGACCTTCTCGACGGAGTGCGAGAGCATGTTGGACAGGCGCGACTCGAGGCCGCGCTCGACCTCGCGGATGACGTCGGGACTCGTCTGTTCCATGTTCGCGACGCGTCGGACGACCTCGATCTGCTTCTTCGCGGGCAGGCCGACGAGGATCTCCGACGCCTTGTGGTAGGGCAGGTGGCTCGTGATGAGGGCGATGGTCTGCGGGTGTTCGTCCTGGATGAAGGTGAGGAGGTTGTCGCTCTCGGCCTTCTGGAGGAACGAGAACGGCGCCTTCTGCACCTGCGTCTGGATCTGGCCGATGATCTTGTCCGCGAACTTCGGATCGAGCGAGTTCTTGAGCAGGATCTTCGCGTAGTCGAGCCCGCCCTCCTTCGCGTACCGACTCGCGAGACGGAGGTTGTAGAACTCCGCGACGACCGCCGACGCGAGCGCGTCGGGAATGTCGCCGAGCGACGCGAGAATGCGCGTGACCTCCTCGACCTGCGGGCCGGGCATCTCGCGCAGCAGCGCCCCGGCCGCCTCCTGGCTGAGCGACAGCATCAGGATCGCCGCTTTCACGGGTCCGCGGACTTCGGACGGGTCGTTGGGCAGTCGGTTCAGGTGGCCGGCCATGGTCGCTCGTTCCGGTTAATGATCGTCACGGATCCACCGCCCGAGCAGCATCGCCGCCTCGTCCGGCGAACTCGCGACCATCGAGTTGATCTGCTCGAGCATCTCGAGGCGCTGGAGCGACTCCTCGTCGAGTTCCTTGCCTTCGAGCGGCGGCGCGGCTTCGTCGGCCTCGCCCACCAGGCCGGTGTCGGTGTTCTCGATCGCCTTCGGCACGCCGACCAGCTCGGCCGCGGTCGGCAGTTCCTCGCGGACGTTCGCGCGGCGCACCATGATGAACATCATCATGAGGCTGACGACGGCGAGCGAGCCGAGGCTGACGTACTTGACGAGTCCCTCGGCGCCGCTGGAGGCGATCCACCCGCCGGACTGCATGAGTCCGATATCCGCGCCGCTGCCTCCGAGGCTCGACGGAATGCTGAAGTCGGGCACCATGTTCACGGTGACATCCCCCGGGACCGCATCGGCGATGGCCGCCGTGTCGATCAGGGGAAGGATCGACGTTCGGATGCGGTCGGTTTCGCGAACGATGAGAGTCTGGAGGGTCGCCTCGTCCGGCTGTGCGGCCTCGTCGTTCTGCGCCTGGCGGAAGACGTCGATGAAGAACGATCGGGGGACGTTCACGGACACGTTGATCTGCTTCACGTAGCCCTTCGGATCGAAGGTCTGGCTCACGGTGCCGGGGAACTTGTTCTCGAGCTTCGACGACGACCGCTCCTCGGAACTCTGCGATCCCGTCCGGGTGGAGGCGACGGCGACGCCGGTGTTCGGACGGACGCCCGGATCGCCGCCGGTCGACGTGTTCGTCTGCGTGCGGTTGAGCGTCTCCTCGGCGATCGTCGCGGCCTTCGGATCCTCGAGCACGTGGCGCTCGATCTGCTCGCGGGTCGTGTTCGGCGTCGCATTCACCGCGACCGTCACGCCCGGGATGTAGCTCAGGAAACGCTCGATCTTCGCGCTCGTGATCTCCTCGTACGTGACCTTCAGTTCGAGATGGTCGCTGCCGGCGAGTTCGTCCGCATTCCGCGGCGTGTACGAGCGGCTCGTCGTCGTGTCCGACACCGTCACGTCCTCGGGACGCAGCTTGGCGTGCGCGCCGGCGACGTACGTCGCGATCTGCTCGGCCTCCTCGCGACTCAGGGCGCCGCCCCGCGGACGCACGCTCACCGACGCCGTGGGCCGGATGTTCGCCCGCCCGATGCCGGACTGGCCGTCGTCGCTGATGAGCACGGTCGCCTGCTCGATGCGATCCCACGCGCCGAGCGTCGCCGCGAGACTCTTCATCTTCCAGTGCAGCGCCTTGTCCTTCGACGTCGCGCGGCTCTCAAAGGGGCTCGACTCCGCGAACAGCGCCGAGTAGTCGACCTGGTCGCCGCGGATCACGCCGTTCTCCGTGAGTTGCCCGAGCACCTCCATCTGCCGGTCCGGCGGGACGAGGATGTCGGCGCCGTCGATCCGGTGCTCGATGCCGCGGCCGGTGAGATAGGTGACGACGTCGTCGCGGTTCTGAGCCGCGAGGGACGCCATCGGCAGGCGCACGAACCTCCCCTGTCCCGCGTAGAGCGACACGAGGAAGAGCGACATCGCGATGATGACGGCCAGCGATCCGATGAGCAGTCTGCCCGTCGGCGACATCCCGCGCATCTGGCGCGCGATCGTCCGAAGCGTGTCCTGTAGAGCCTGCATCGACCGGCCTCCATGCCTTGCGTGCGGCGTTGCGAATCGCGACGTCCCGTCGCGCCGGCGGTCATCCATGACCGTCCGGATCCTTCCCCTCCCGCACCGTCACGCGGCACGGTCGAACCACTCCCCCCGGATCCGTCACACCCGGATCTGCTTGATCTCCTCGTAGGCGTCCATCACCTTGTTGCGCACCTGCAGCAGCAGGCGGAAGGCCGTGTCGGCCTTCTCCGTCGCCGTCATGAGACCGATCACGTCGTCGCTGCGGCCGGTCACGACGTCCTGCGTCGCCTCCTCCGCATCACGCTGCAACTCGTTCACCTGACGGATCTGGTCGACGAGCAGGTCCTTGAACGCCGGTCCGCCGGACGGCGGCGTCGCCGACGGGCGCGTACCCGAGGCCCGGTCGATCGGTCCGATGCTCTGAATGAGTCCGATGGGGTCAGCCATGGCGCAGTTCCCGCGGCCGGAGCGGCCGGTTCGGCATCATCATCGCCTACGCGATGATCCGAAACGCGATGTTCATCATCGACTTCGTCGCCTCGATCGTCGTAATGTTTGCCTCGTATGCCCGCATCGCCTCCATCGCGTTCATCTGCTCGATGACCGGACTGACGTTGGGATACGACACGTACCCGTCCGCATCCGCGAAGCGCGAGCCCGGCTCGTAGCGCATCGCAAGCGGCGACTGGTCGATCTCGATCGCCTCCACGTGCACTCCCGGACCGCCCGCCGCCGTGCCCGACGCGAGAATCGGGATCCGGCGCCGGTACGGCTCGAACTCGCCGTCCGGACCGAGCAGCGTGCTCCGGTTCGCGAGGTTCGCCGCGATCACGTTCAGACGCGTCCGCTGGGCGATGAGACCCGAGGTCGAGATGTCGAGGAGTCCGTACATGGTCATTCCTGCGCGGCCGCGGCGCCTACAGACGCTCGCGGATCGCCGTGTTCATCAGGTCGAAGTTGCGCCGGAACATCTCCACGCCCAGGCGCAGGGTGATGAGGTTCTCGGCCAGCATCTGCATGGTCTTCTCGGTGTCACGATCGTTGCCGTCATGGAAGAGGATGTTCTGTCCGAGCACCGAGGGACGCGCCTCGATGCCGCCGTCGTGAAACGTCAGCTCGTCGGTGTCCGCCGGACGCAGCGTCCCGGCCGCCCGACCCCCCCGCTCCGCCCGACGCGCGTCGACGGCGTCGCGCAACGCCGCCTGGAATCCTTCGACCGAAAGGTCGCGCGGCCGGTAGTTCGGCGTCGTGAGGTTCGCGGCGTTCTCCGCGATGAACCCGTGCCGCAACGACGCGAACTGCATGAGTCGCTCGAGAACGGGCACGGCGCCGGCATTGGTGACTCCGTCGATCATGGTCGCACCAGGTGACGCGGGACGAGGGCCCGCTCTCCGTCCAGCAAACCGCAGGCCACGCCGGGACGGGGTCGGACGCGTGGTCGCGGGCGCAGGATTCGCGCGTCGGGGCGCTGGTCCGCGCAGCGTTCGCGCGGGTCAGAGGCTCGCATCGACGAGCTCGAGTTCCTTCCACTTCTTGAGCTTCAGCCCGAGCGTGCGGACGCCGATGCCCAGCGCCTTGGCCGTCTTCTGCCGGTGCCCGTTGAAGTGGTGCAGGGTCGCGACGATGGTGTCCCGCTCGATCACGTCGAGGGTGACATCGCCGCCGCAGACGATCTCGGGGATGCCCGATCCCGACGCCGCGCCGTCGGATCCGGCGGCGTCCGACGCGTCGGGCGCGTCGAGTTCCATCGGCATCGGCGCGACGCCGCCCTTCGCCTCGATGACGATGTTGCGGCGCGAGGCGCCGGCGAGGGGCGTGTTGAGCCAGGGTTCGAGCAGGGACGACTCGATCACATCGGCCTCGGTGAGAACGGCGGCCCGCTCGCAGATGTTCTGGAGTTCGCGCACGTTGCCCGGCCAGGGGTAGTTCCGCATGAGCGTCAGGGCCGCGGGATCGAGCGTCTTCGGCTCCTTGCCCTCCCGGGCCGCGACCTGCTGGAGGAAGTGCTCGATGAGTTCGCCGATGTCCTCGCGGCGCTGGCGCAGCGGCGGCATGGCGAGGGGGAGCACGTTGA
>JAGQOI010000467.1 GCA_020427625.1 Phycisphaerales bacterium
GTGCTCGCCGGTCACGTCGACATCTGCGATCGACTCTGGGCGGCCGAGGCGGTCGCCACCGGTCCTCGCTCGCTGCTCGTGTGTGCCGTGCAGTCCGGACGCCCCGCCATGGTGCAGAGTCTGCTCGATCGTGGCTTCGGACCGTCAGACCGGCGGGAGCGCGACGACCTGCTCCTGACGGCCGCCGAGACGAGCGTGGAGATGACGGCCTTCATCCACGATCGCGCCCGGTGGTCGGTGCACAATCGGGCGGCGGCGCTCGGGCGGGCGATCGAGGTCGGGAACGAGCCCGTCGTCGAGTTCCTTCTTGGCGCGGGTGTCTCTCCGACGTGCGAATACAAGACCCATATGGGGTGCTTGGTCTCTCGCCATACGCCGCTGTCGATCGCCGTCGAACGGTACGGCTGCTTCCCGCGCCTGCTGCCGCGCCTGCTCGCTGACGCGGACGTCATTCCACACTCGGTGCTCGAGGCGGCGGTCCGGAGCGGCTCCACCGATGCCCTCGACCGGTTGATCGAAGCCGGCGCGGACCCGCGCAGCGTCGGGAACCGCTCGCGCACGCTCTGGTGGGTCGCCGCCGACCGTCCCGATCTCTGGCCGTATCTTCTCGAGATCGGAGTCGATCCGAATCGTCCCGATGCCTCCGGCCAGCGACCGGGCACCCGCAACGAGGGCCTCCGTCGTTTCCTGCGGGAGCATGCCGTCGATCCGGCCGCCTCCGGCGACTGAGAGCCGCGCCGGTCTGCTGCGGACGTCGCCGGGACGCTATCCTGCACGGCATGCCCGCGATCTCCGATCCCGCCGTCCTCGACGCCCTGCGCCGCTACTGGGGGTACGACGCCCTGCGCCCCATGCAGGCGGAGGCGATCGACGCCGAACTCGAGGGGCGCGATTCCCTCGTCGTCCTGCCCACCGGCGGCGGCAAGTCGCTCTGCTACCAGATCCCGCCCGCCGTCGCCGAACGCACCGACATCGTCGTCTCGCCGCTCATCTCCCTCATGAAGGACCAGGTCGACGGCCTCCGCGCCTGCGGCTATCCGGCGACCGCGCTCCACAGCGGCGTCCCGTTCGCCGAGCAGCGCGAGATCGAACGCGACCTCCGCGACGGCGCGTACCAACTCGTCTTCGTGTCGCCCGAACGACTCCTCACCAACGCGTTCATGCTCCTCCTCCGCGACCTCAACCTCGGCGCGTTCGCGATCGACGAGGCGCACTGCATCAGCCAGTGGGGACACGACTTCCGACCCGAGTACCGCCAGCTCCGCGTCCTCCGACAGCGCTTTCCCGACGCGGCGATCCACGCCTACACCGCGACGGCGACCGAACGCGTCCGCAACGACATCCTCCTCCAACTCGGACTCCACGATCCCGCCGTCCTCGTCGGCGACTTCGATCGACCCAACCTCGTCTACCGCGTCGTCCCCCGCGTCGACCTCGCCGGACACGTCATCGAGATCCTCCGCCGCCATCCCAGGGAGGCGGCCATCGTCTACTGCATCAGCCGACGCGACACCGAGACGCTCGCGAACACGCTGACCGCGAACGGCATCGTCGCCGCGGCCTATCACGCCGGGCTCGCGCCGGCCCCGCGCCAGAAGGTGCAGGACGATTTCGCCGCCGAACTCGTCGACGTCGTCGTCGCGACGGTCGCGTTCGGCATGGGGATCGATCGGTCCAACGTGCGCTGCGTCATTCACGCCGCGATGCCGAAGTCGGTCGAGCACTTCCAGCAGGAGACCGGACGCGCGGGACGCGACGGACTCGAAGCCGAATGCGTCCTGCTCTACTCCCCGGCCGACGCGATGCGCTGGGAGTCGCTCGTGCAGCGTTCGGCGGCGGAGTCGGACGATCCCGCCGCCGCGGCCGCGCCGCAGCTCGAACTCCTCGCCCAGATGCGTCATCTCGCGTCGACGGTCGGGTGCCGTCACCGCATGATCGTCGAGCACTTCGGCCAGTCGTACGCGAAGGACAACTGCGGCGCCTGCGACGTCTGTCTCGGCGAGGCCGAGGGACTCATCGACGTCACCGTCGAGGCGCAGAAGATCCTCTCGTGCGTCTACCGGCTCGAGCAGCGCTTCGGCGTCACGCACGTCGTCGCCGTCCTCGCCGGCGCCGACACCGATGCCGTGCGGCGATGGAACCACGACGCGCTGAGCACCCACGGCATCATGGCCGACACGCCACGCAAGGAGATCACGCGCCTCGTGCACGAACTCGTCGGCCAGGGCATGCTCGACCGCACGCCCGGCGACATGCCGGTGCTCGTGCTCAACGAACGCTCCGTCGAAGTGCTCAAGGGCGATCGCACGATCCAGGTCCAGCGCCGCCCGACCCGGCGCGGCCGGACGAAGGCGACCATCGAGACCGAGGGCTGGACGGGCGTCGATCGCGGGCTCTTCGACCGCCTCCGCGACCTCCGCACCCGGCTCGCCCGAGAACGCAACGTCCCGCCGTACGTCATCTTCAACGACGTCACCCTCCGCGGCCTGGCCGCGCTGCGCCCGACGACGTTCGAGACGATGATCCGCGTGAAGGGCATCGGCAGGAAGAAGCTCGACGACTTCGGCGAGACGTTCATCGACGCGATCTCGTCGTACTGCTCCGAACACGGCGTCGCGGTCGACATCGAGGGTTAGTCCTCAGCGCCGACGACCGTGCGCCCAGCGGACGATGTTCCCCATCAACGCCCGTGCCGACGGCGTCGCGTAGCCGACGATCCCCCAGCGAGGCTGATCGAGCCAGCCGAAACTCAGATCCTCCCGACTGAACAGCACCCGCGGCTCACCGTCGACGGTGATCCCGCGCAGCCGCGGCAGCGTCTCCCGCGCACCGAACGTCTCCAGCGCCAGCGGGCGGTACTCGACCGAGGCCAGCGACGTCCCGCCGGGCACGTCCTCGCCGGTGACGATCGGGTGGGACAGCAGCGTCATCGGCGGCGCGCCGAACGTCGCCTCCATCGCCGCCTCGGCGCTGATCGTGAACGACGCGCCGCCGCCCGGCGACTCGAAGAGGATCACGCCGCCCGCGCGCACGTACGCCGCGACCGCCTCGATCTCCTCCGGCGTGAACTCGTGCGGACCCGTTCCGTTCACCAGCACGAGCATCGTCTTTTTTTTTT
>JAGQOI010000468.1 GCA_020427625.1 Phycisphaerales bacterium
CCACCGGGCCCTCGTCGACCGTGATCGTCTGCGCGCTGATCGTCGAGGCATCGGTCATGCTCACGCGTCGGATCTGGTCGTCATCGCTCGTCACGGAGTAGAGTTCCGGCCCGCTGCCGGCGAGGGCGTGTGCGCTCATGGCCAGCGCCGCCGTCAGGATGAGTCCTCGCATTCTGTCGTCTCCTTGCTTCGCATTCGGATGTCGGTCGACGCATGCAGACCGCCCGCGCGACCGATCGCGCGACCGGTCGCGCGGGGTCGACGTCGACGCGATGTTCAACGCGCCCTCTCCGGGCGTCGGTGACCACACCCTACCCGTGGGTCGGGCGATCTGGCAACGAAAAAGCGCCTCAGCTCTCGTCGGTCTCGCGGAGTTTCGCGAGCACCGAGAAGTCCTCGAGCGTCGTCGTGTCCTGCGTCGACGACTCGTCGCCGCAGGCGATCGCACGGAGCAGACGGCGCATGATCTTGCCGGAACGGGTCTTGGGCAGCGCATCGGTGAACCGGATGCGGTCCGGCTTGGCGATCGCGCCGATCTCCGCGCCGACGTGCGCCCGCAGCGACTCGATGAGCTCGTCGCTCGGCGTGAAATGCGGCTCCAGCGTGCAGAACGCGGCGATGCCCGTGCCCTTGATCTCGTGCGGCATGCCGACCACCGCGGCCTCGACGACCGACGGATGACTCACCAGCGCCGACTCCACCTCCATCGTCCCGAGTCGATGACCCGACACGTTGATCACGTCGTCGATGCGACCCATGATCCAGAAGTACCCGCGCTCGTCCCGACGCGCACTGTCGCCCGCGAGATACATCCCCGGCAGACGCGACCAGTACGTCTCCACGAACCGCGCGCGATCGCCGTGAATCCCGCGCAACATGCCCGGCCAGGGCCCGCGGATCGCGAGCAACCCGCCGCGGTTCGCCGGCAATTCCTCGCCCGCCTCGTTCACGATCGCCGCGTCGACGCCGAAGAACGGCAGCGTGCACGAACCCGGCACCGTCGGCGTCGCCGCCGGCAGCGGCGTGATCATGTGCCCGCCGGTCTCGGTCTGCCACCAGGTGTCGACGACCGGACACCGCTCGCCGCCGATCTCGCGGTGATACCACATCCACGCCTCGGGATTGATCGGCTCGCCGACGGTGCCGAGCACGAGCAGCGACGACAGGTCGTGACGCTGCGGATGTTCCGCGCCCCACTTCATGAACGCGCGAATGGCGGTGGGGGCGGTGTAGAAATGCGTCACCTTGTGCCGCGCGACGATGTCCCAGAACCGGTCCGGACCCGGATGGTTCGGCGCCCCTTCGTACATGATCGACGGCACCCGGTTCGGCAGGATGCCGTAGAGGATGTACGAATGACCGGTGATCCACCCGACGTCGGCCGTGCACCAGTAGACATGATCACGCTCGGGCACGAGGTTGAACACGACGCGGCTCGTGTGACCGGTGTACACCATGTACCCGCCCGTCGTATGCATGATCCCCTTCGGCTTGCCCGTCGAACCCGACGTGTACAGCAGGAACAGCATGTCCTCGCTGTCCATCGGCTCGCACGGACACGCGTCCGCCGCCTCCGCCGCCGCCTCGTGCCACCACCGGTCACGCCCTTCGGTCCAGGCGATGTCGTTCCCGCACCGGCGCACGACGATGACGTGCTCGATCGCCGACGCGCCGCCGACGAGTTCGGCGCACGCCGCGTCGACGTTCGCCTTCAGCGGCACGACGCTCCCGCGCCGCCAGGCGCCGTCGCAGGTCACGATCACGCGGCTCCTCGCATCGACGACCCGGTCGACGATCGCACTGCTCGAGAACCCGCCGAAGATCACCGAGTGCGGCGCGCCGATCCGCGCGCACGCGAGCACCGCGATCGCGAGTTCCGGCACCATGCCCATGTAGATCGTGACGACGTCGCCCTTCTTCACGCCCTGCGCCTTGAGCACGTTGGCGAAGCGGGCGGTCTCGCGCTGGAGATCGGCGTACGTGAACCGCCGAACCTCCGCGACGCCGCCCGGCATCGGCTCGCCCTCCCAGATGATCGCGACCTCGCCGCCGTGACCGTTCGCGACCTGCCGGTCGACGCAGTTGTGACAGACGTTCGTCGTCCCGCCGACGAACCACTTCGCGTCGGGCAGGTTCCATTCGAGCACCGAGGTCCACGGCGTGAACCAGTCGAACGACCGCGCGACCTCGCCCCAGTAGCCCGACGGGTCCGCGATCGAGCGGGCATGCTCGGCACGATAGGCCTCCAGCGTCCCGATCGCCGCGCCGCCGAGACGCGCCCCGAGCGCCGCGTCCGGCGGAAAGACGCGGTTCTCGTGAAGCCCGGATTCGATGGCGGCGGATTCGACGTTCGACATGGCGGACCACTCCTCGCGCAGGGATTCGGCACCCATGAATGTACCACAAGCGACGAGCCCCCCGCGCGCGGCAGGAGCGGACGTGTCCGTCCGCTCCCGCACCGTTCCCCGTCCCCCGGAACACGAGCGCCGCCCGCGCTCGCCCCCTCCATCTCCTGCGCCTCCGATCGGAGCGCTCCCGCTATCCCCAGTTCGCGAGCAGAATCGCCAGGTCCGACGGACCCACCATCTCGTCCAGATCGAGATCGGCATGACAGTTGATGCACACGCCCCACTCGGCCAGCAGGATGGCGAGATCGGTCGGGTCGACCATCGAGTCGCCGTTCAGATCACCCGCCGGACAGACGTTCACGTCGCCCGGCGTGTCCAGGCCGCCGAGCGGATCGAACGGACCGTAACTCCACACGCCCGCGAGCGTGTCGCAGCGGATCGCGTGCGCCGGCGGAAACGCGCCGTCCGGTCCGACGGTGTTGATGCCGTAGTAGAACTCTTCGGTCGTTCCGTCCGGGTTCGGCTCCTTCACGAGACTCACGCTGCACAGCACCGAGTCCCACGGCTCGACGTCGAGCACGCCGTCGTCGTCGAGGTCGAGATCGTCGCCGTTCGCGCCGGTGAAGAGACTCACGAGCATGTGCGTCGTTTTGTCGCCGTTCTCGAAGTTGAGCGACGTCACGAGGTCGGCCGCGCCGAGCGTGAAGGTCGACTCCGCGACGACCAGGAATCCCGTGGCTCCGGTCGTCCAGCCGGTCAGGTCGACGACCTCCTCGATCACGCCGCTGCCGCCCGGACCGTCACCGATGACGACGTAGAAGATGCCGTCCAGCGACGCATCGACGGGACCGATGATCTCGAAGTACTCGTCGAGGTCCGTCCCGGGCTGGTCGATGCGAATCTCGTTGATGACGATCTCGTCGCAGGCGCCGGCCGGCGACGCCGCGAGCGCGATCGCCGCCGCGCCCGCTCCGATGAACCGTGTGATCATGGCCGTGGACTCCTCCGCGGAGGCGGCTCGCGATCATCCGTCGAGCGGCACTCCGCGAAGGCCCATCCTCGCCGTCCTGCGCGCACCGGACCATGGGAACTTCGCCCCGTTCTTCCCGCCGAGACCCTGCGCACGAACCCGGCGCCGAAGACCCTACGCCGAGACCTCGTGCGCCTCGCCCGCGCCGCGCGGGACGCGGATGTCCTCGACGAGACGGCGGATCGCCTCCGGCGGCGCCGGCGTCACCGACGCGACGAGCACCGCCGCCGCCAGGTTGAACAGCATGCCGATCGTCCCGATCCCCTCCGGCGACACGCCCCACCACCAGTGCGCCGCATCGTTCAACTCCGGATGCACGAACTTGAAGTACACGATGTAGCCCGCCGTGAACGACAGCCCGACGATCATGCCCGACACCGCGCCGAACACGTTCATCCGACGGGAGAAGATGCCGAGGATGATCGCCGGGAAGAACGATGACGCGGCCAGGCCGAACGCGAACGCGACGACCTCCGCGACGAAGCCCGGCGGATGAATCCCGAAGTACCCGGCCACGCACACCGCGACGCCCGCCGCGACCCGCGCGATCACCAGTTCCCGTCGCTCCGAGATCTGTGGTGCGATCACCTTCTTGCACAGGTCGTGCGCGACCGACGTCGAGATCACGAGCAGCAGACCCGCCGCCGTCGACAGCGCCGCCGCCAGACCGCCGGCCGCGACGAGACCGACCACCCAGTTCGGCAGACGCGCGATCTGCGGATTCGCGAGCACCATGATGTCGCGATCGATGTACAGCTCGTTCGCGTTGTCCGTCGGCACGTTCGTGACGACACGCTCGCCGTGCGGGCCCCGCCCGTCGGCGAACGCCGGCTTGCCCGCGAACGCCGGCCCGTCGGTGAAGTCGATCAGCCCGTCGCCGTTCTTGTCCGTCCACGCGATGAGGTTCGTCGACTCCCACTCGTGAAGCCACGCCGGCGCCGTCGCGTACGGGCGACCGGGCACGGTCTGGAGCAGGTTCGTCCGCACGAACGCGGCGATCGCCGGCGCCGTCGTGTAGAGGATCGCGATGAACACGAGCGCCCAGCCCGCGCTGATGCGCGCCGCCGCGACCTTCGGCACCGTGTAGAACCGCACGATCACGTGCGGCAGCCCGGCCGTGCCGACCATGAGCGCCGTCGTGATGCAGAACAGATCGAACGTCCCCAGACGTCCGTCCGTGTACCGCGTGAACCCCAGGTCCGTGCTCAACGCGTCGAGACGCTCGAGCAGGTGCACGCCCGACCCGTCGGACAGCGTCCCGCCGAGCCCGAGCTGCGGGATCGGGTTGCCCGTCATCTGGAACGCGATGAAGAACGCCGGCACCATGTACGCGAAGATGAGCACGCAGTACTGCGCGACCTGCGTGTACGTGATGCCCTTCATCCCGCCGAGCACCGCGTAGAAGAACACGATGCCCATGCCGATGATCACGCCGACGTCGATCGGCACGCCGAGGAACTGGCTGAAGACGATGCCCACGCCACGCATCTGCCCGGCGACGTACGTGAACGACACGAACAACGCGCACACCACCGCGACCAGACGCGCGACGTCCGATCCGTACCGGTCGCCCACGAAGTCCGGCACCGTGTACTTGCCGAACTTCCGCAGGTACGGCGCCAGCAGCAACGCCAGCAGCACGTACCCGCCCGTCCAGCCCATGAGGTACCGCGAGCCGTCGCGACCGCTGAACGAGATGATGCCCGCCATCGAGATGAACGACGCCGCGCTCATCCAGTCCGCCGCCGTCGCCATCCCGTTCACCACGGGTGGCACGCGTCCGCCGGCGACGTAGAACTCGCCCGTCGATCCCGCCCGTGTCCAGATCGCGACCGCGATGTACAACGCGAACGACAGACCGACCATCACGAAGGTCCACGCGGCAACGGTCACGGTCGACGCCCCCTGCCCCCGGATTGCTCATCGACGCCGAACCGCCGGTCGAGGCGGTTCATGATCCACACGTACGCGAAGATGAGCGCCACGAAGATCAGGATCGATCCCTGCTGCGCGAACCAGAACCCCAGCGGGAACCCGCCGATCCGGAACCGGTCCAGCCAGTCGACCCACAGCACGCCGCAGCCGAGCGACGCCAGGAACCAGATCGACAGCAGGATCGCCAGCCAGAACAGGTTCCATCGCCAGTACGACGCACGATCGCTCGAGGTCCGCATGGCGGCCGTTGTACGGGCAACGGGCGGGATCATCAAGAAGGGACCGCGGATCGTGTCGGCGCCGACGCACCGACGTCGCGTCTGATGCAGTCCGCGATTCCATGACGCCTCCCGGAGACCACCCCATGGCCCGCACTTCCCGCGCGATCGCGCTTGCCTTCACGCTGCTTCCGTGCACCGCCGCGCTCGCCGACGGCGCGCCGACCGCACCCGGGCACGCCGTCCAGCTCGTCGCCACCGTCC
>JAGQOI010000469.1 GCA_020427625.1 Phycisphaerales bacterium
CACCGGCACGGGCCTCGACACGACCATCAACGCGAATCCCGCGGCGGCGAGCGCCGATCCCGGCCGCATCCGCCCGGACGACGCGCTCTCCGAGCTCTACACCCCCGACGACGAGCAGGTCTACGACGAACTCGGGCCGACCCTGCTCGACCGCGGCGTGATCACGTCGGAGCAGCTCGCCTCCGCGATCCGCGTGCTCAAGCAGTCTCCCGGACGCAAGCTCACGCACGTGCTCGTCGAGCTCGGCATCGACGAGGCGGCCATCCAGCCGATCGTCGCGGAGATCGCGCGTCTGCCGTTCCACCGCATCGATCCGGACGACGAGACGACGTACGACATCAAGCACTTCAACCGGCTCGGCCTGGAGTTCTGCAAGACGCGCCAGCTCGTCCCGCTGGGGATGTCGGGGTCCCGTCTCATCCTCGGCACGTGCAATCCGGACGACGTGTTCCTGCTCGACGAGGTCAAGCGCAAACTCGGCCTCAAGTCGGTGAAGCACGCGCTCGTGACCGCCGGCGACATCGCCGCCCTCGCCGACGCGCTGACCGAGGCCGATGCCGAGGAGTACGACGTCGAGGACATCCTCTCCGACGTGGACGAGGACGACGTCGAGGTGGTCCAGGACAAGTCGCAGGACGACAACGTCGAGGAGGAGGCGGAGTCGTCGCCCGTCGTCCGCTACGTGAACCACATCATCCAGACCGCCGTCAAGGAGGGCGCGTCGGACATCCACATCGAGCCCGACGAGAAGACGATGAAGGTGCGCTTCCGCATCGACGGCGTGCTCTTCGAGATGATGAACCCGCCCAAGAAGATGCACGCCGCGCTGACGTCGCGCATCAAGATCATGGCGAACCTCGACATCGCCGAGCGCCGCCTCCCGCAGGACGGGCGCATTCGCGCGACGGTGCTCGGGCGCAAGCTCGATCTGCGCGTGTCGACGCTGCCGACGCCGAAGGGCGAGAAGACGGTCATGCGTATCCTCGACACGCGTTCGATCAACGTGTCGCTCGACGAACTCGGCTTCCAGGACGAGACGCTCCAGATCTGGAAGAGCCACATCACGCACCCGCACGGGATCCTGCTCGTCACCGGCCCGACCGGGTCCGGCAAGACGACGACGCTGTACTCGTCGATCCGCCAGATGGATCTCCGCAAGCTCAACGTCTCCACCGTCGAGGATCCCGTCGAATACAACCTCGCCGGCATCACGCAGATCCAGACCCACGAGAAGATCGGCATGTCGTTCGCCAAGGCGCTCAAGGCCCTGCTCCGCCAGGACCCCGACGTCATCATGCTCGGCGAGATCCGCGACATGGAGACGGCGACCATCGCCATCCAGGCCGCGCTCACCGGACACCTCGTCCTCTCCACCCTGCACACGAACGACGCGCCGTCGTCGATCACGCGCCTCATCAACATCGGCATCGAACCGTTCCTCATCGGCGCCGCGATGAACGGCGTGCTCGCCCAGCGCCTCGTGCGCCGCATCTGCGCGAACTGCCGCGAGATGCGCCCGGCCGGCGACGAGATCGCCGACTTCCTCATCATGCACGGCGTGAACACGACCGAGGTCGCCTTCGGGCGCGGCTGCAACAAGTGCCGCGAGACCGGCTACTCCGGACGCGTCGGCCTCTACGAACTCCTCATCCTCGACGACTTCCTCCGCGACGCCGTCGCCCGCAACCCCAACGTCACCGAGTTCCGACGCGTCTGCTGCGAACGAGGAATGGTCAGTCTCCGCGAG
This sequence comes from Phycisphaerales bacterium, assembly GCA_020427625.1. Taxonomy (GTDB): domain Bacteria; phylum Planctomycetota; class Phycisphaerae; order Phycisphaerales; family SM1A02; genus JAGQOI01. The sequence goes on from JAGQOI010000469.1 coordinate 1,748, forward strand.
GACGGCTTCCGCAAGGTCGCCTCCAACCTCACCACCGTCGAGGAGGTCCTGCGCGTCACCGAAGCGACGATCTGAGCGACGAAGCCCGGACCGCCCGCCGCCGCTACCATCCCCGCATGTTCGGATTCCTCCGACGACGACGACGACGGCGACTCCGCGACACGCCGCTGCCCGAGGCGCTCCGCGCGATCATCGATCGCAACGTCCGCGCGGCCGCGAGGCTCACGGCGGAGGAGCGTCGCCAGCTCGAGGGACACGTCCAGGTCCTCCTCCACGAGAAGCGTTTCGAGGGCTGCGCGGGCCTGGAGATCACCGACGAGATCCGCATCACCATCGCCGCCCAGGCCGCCCTCCTGCTCCTCAACCGCGACCCCCGCTACTACCCGACGCTCCGCACGATCCTCGTCTACCCCAGCGCCTACGTCGTGCGCGGGGAACGCCGGATGCCCGACGGCACCGTCGCCGCCGGTCCGCAGGTCCGGCTCGGCGAGTCCTGGCAGCGGGGCTCGGTCGTCCTCTCCTGGTCCGACGCCCGGCGCGGCGGCATGAACCACCAGGACGGCCGGAACGTCGTCCTCCACGAGTTCGCCCATCAACTCGACGGCGAGGACGGCCTCATGGACGGCACGCCCGCCCTCGACAGTCGCGCCGCCGGCGCGACCTGGGCCCACGTCATGCAACCCGAATTCGACCGCCTGCGGCAGGACATCGAGCGCGACCACCCGAACCTCATCCGCGACTACGGCGCCACGAATCCGGCGGAGTTCTTCGCGGTCGTCACCGAGACGTTCTTCGAACGCCCCGACGCGCTCCGCCGCGAACACCCGGCACTGTACGAACAGCTCGCGACCTACTTCCGACTGGATCTCGCGGCCCGCTGACGGCGCCCGCCGCACCGACGGCGTCGACGAACTTCGTCGAGAATCTCCGCATGCGACCTTGACACGTGCGCGCCGACTCCTATCCTTCGCCCGAAGCATCAAGAGACCCGGGAAGCCTCGTCCCGGGCGGCAACCGAGCGCAACGACGCCGCGGTGCCGAGGCCAGCCCCGACGTGGGGAGCGATGCGGACGGAACCTGCCGCCCTCGGTGGACACCGTCAAAACAGCGGCAGCGACCGGCGCTGCCAGCCCACGTCACTCTGGACGTTCTTGATGTCGTGAAGGAGTTCACGACATGACGTCATCGCCGTCCCCCCGTTCCGCGTCCGTCGATCCGGACCTCCTCTGCGCCCGCGCCGGCCTGAACGCCGGCGACGGCGAGCCGCTCGTCGGCGCGATCGTCCAGTCGACGACGTTCTGTCGTTCGGACGTCGACAGCACCTGCACCCACCAGTACTCGCGCGTCTCGAACCCGACCGTCTCGACGCTGGAGGACGCCCTCGGCGGACTCGAACGCGCCCTCCCGGCCGCGTGCTTCGCGACCGGACTCGCCGCCGAGACCGCCCTGTTCCTCGCGCTGCTCAAGCAGGGCGATCACGTCGTCTGCGGGCGCAGCGTCTACGGCGGCACGACGCGTCTGCTCCGGCAGGTGCTCTGCGACTTCGGCGTCGAGACGACGTTCGTCGACGCGACGGACATCGACGACGTCGCCGCCACGCTCCGCCCGAACACCCGCCTCGTCTTCGTCGAGACCCCGGCCAACCCGACGCTGGATCTCACGGACCTGCGGGCGGTCGCCGATCTCACGCATGCCGCCGGCGCGTGCCTGGCCGTCGACAACACGTTTCTCACGCCGGTCCTCCAGCAGCCGCTCGATCTCGGCGCCGACGTGAGCATCTACTCCACGACGAAGTTCATCGAGGGTCACTCGACGTCGCTCGGCGGCGCGCTCGTGACCCGCGACGACGCCCTGCTCCAGCGCCTGCGCTTCATCCGCAAGTGCACGGGCGCGATCCAGTCGCCGCTCAACGCGTGGCTCACCGTGCAGGGTCTGCGCACGCTCCCGCTCCGCATCCGGCACCAGTCCGTCACCGCGACCACCGTCGCCGCCTGGCTCGCCGACCAGCCCGCGGTGCGCGCCGTCCACCATCCCTCCCGCCTCACCGGCGCGCCTCGCGATCTCGCCGAGCGACAGCACCTCGGTGCGCACGGCGCGGTCGTGACGTTCGATCTGCGCGGCGGCATCGACGCCGCGCGCACCTTCACCGCGCACCTCACGCTCTGTCGCGTCGTCGAGCACGTCGGCGCGATCGACACGCTCATCACGCACCCGGCGACGATGACGCACGCCGACGTCCCCATCGAACAACGACGCGCCGTCGGCATCACCGACGGGCTCCTGCGCCTCTCCGCCGGGCTCGAACCGGTCGACGCGATCATCGCCGACCTCGATCGGGCCTTGCGGGCGATCCGCGCCGAACCCACGACGCAGGAGGCGCGCCCATGTGTCGCGACGACCTGATCGTCCTCAAGTTCGGCGGCTCGGTGCTGCGGGACGAGGATCACCTCCGCCTCGCCGTGCACGAGATCCACCGCCACCGAAGGGTCGGCCGCCGCGTCGTCGCCGTCGTCTCCGCGCTCGCCGGCGCCACCGACGCGCTGCTCGCGCAGAGTCTGCGCCTGAGCGAACGGTCCGATCCCGTCGCGCGGGCGACGCTGCTGGCGACCGGGGAACTCCACAGCGCGGCTCTGCTCGGGCTGCACCTCGATCGCGCGGGCATTCCGGCGACCGTGCTCGCGCCGGCGGCGATCCGACTCGTCGCCGAAGGTCCGGCGCTCGACGCGACGCCCGTGGACCTCGATCGCGCGCCCGTCGACGACGCCCTCGCCCGCGACGGCATCGTCGTCATCCCCGGCTACGCGGCGACGAACCGCGCCGGCCGCACCGTCGTGCTCGGTCGAGGCGGCTCGGACCTCACCGCGCTGTTCCTCGCCGACCGACTCGGCGCAACGCGCTGCCGACTGGTCAAGGATGTCGACGGCCTCTACGAGCGCGATCCCGCGACGCCCGGGCCCGTGCCGCGCCGGTACGCGTCGGCGACGTGGGACGACGCCCTGCACACCGACGGCTCGATCGTGCAGCACAAGGCCGTGCGCTTCGCGGCGGCACACGAACAGGCGTTCGAACTCGGCGCCTTCAATCGCACGGATGCGACGATCATCGGTCCCGGCCCGACGCGCCTCGTCGATGCGCCCTCGCCGCGACGTCCGCTCACCGTCGCGCTGCTCGGACTGGGCACGGTCGGCTGGGGCGTGCATGAACTGCTGCGCCATCTGCCGGGCGAGTTCACGATCGTCGGGATCGCCGTGCGTCGACCGGACGAGCACCCGCGCCGGGCCGCGACGATCGCGCCGATGACGGCGGACGTCGTCGGACTCGCCTCGCGGGGCGTCGACCTCGTCATCGAGGCGCTCGGCGGGCTCGACCCGGCCCTGCCGGCGATCGAAGGCGCGCTGCGCGCCGGCGCGCACGTCGTCACCGCCAACAAGACGCTCCTCGCGTCACACGGCGCCCCGCTGCGCGCCCTCGCGTCGTCACGCCGCGTGGCCCTCCGCGGGAGCGCCTCCGTCGGCGGCGCGATGCCGCTGCTCGAACGCCTCGGCGCCGAGACGACCCGCTCCGTGCGTTCCATCCGCGCCGTGCTCAACGGGACGACGAACGCCGTGCTCGATCTCGTCGCCGACGGCGCGACGATCGACGAGGCGATCGCCGAGGCGCGCCGGCGCGGCTTCACCGAGGCGGATCCGACCCGTGATCTCGCCGGGTTCGACGCGGCGGACAAGCTTCGCATCATCGCCGACACGATCGGTGCCACGCTCGACGGCGAGATCCCCTGCGACCGTCTGGACGCCGACGCGATGCCGGACGCCGCGACCCCGGCGATCATCCGCCAGGTCGCCCGCCTGACGATCCGCGACGGCATCGCCCGCGCCGCCGTCCGGCTCGAACCCGTGCCCGACGATGATCCGCTCGCCCGTGTGCGCGAGGAACACAACGTCGCCGTGATCGAATGGAACGACGGCTCGTGCGAGATCCTGCGCGGGCGCGGCGCCGGACGGTGGCCGACGGCGGAGTCGGTCGTCGCGGACGCGCTCGACTGCGCGCGGCTCGGGTCCGTCGGTCCTCGCGACGATCGCCGGGAGGTGTGTCGTGCATGATCGCCGCATCACCGTCATCGGGGCGACCGGCGCCGTCGGGCGCGAAGCGCTCGCCATCCTCGCCGCCGCCGGACACCCGGCATCGCACGTGCGCGCCGTCGCGTCCGATCGCTCGATCGGCGCCGAATGTGCGTACGGTGACGACGTCATCACGCTCGACGCGCTCGACCACGACGTCGCGAGCGAATGCGATCTCGCGCTGTGCTGCGCGGGCGCGGACGTGTCGCGGACCTGGACGCCTCGCTTCCTCGCCGCCGGCGCGGCCGTCGTCGACAACTCCTCCTGCTTCCGCGCCGATCCCGACGTGCCGCTCGTGATCCCGGAGGTCAACGGCGACGTGCTCGACCGGTCGCCGCGCCCACGCGTCGTCGCGAACCCGAACTGTTCGACGACGCTGCTGCTGCTCGCCGTCGATCCGCTCCGGCGCGCGTTCGGCGTCGAGCGGATCGTCGTGTCGACGTACCAGGCGGTGTCGGGCGCGGGCCAGGCGGGCATCGACGAGTGGCGGGCGCAGATGCGCGACGTCGCCGCCGGACGCCCGCCGTCGCCGCGCACGTTCCCCGAGCCGTGCGTCGGCAACGTGTTCACGCACGAGTCGACGCTCGACCCGACGACGGGCTTCACCGGCGAGGAGTCGAAGATGATCCACGAGGCGCGGCGGATCTGGACCGACCCGCACCTCGCCCTCAGCCCCACCTGCGTCCGCGTCCCCGTCGAGCGCGCCCACAGCCAGGCCGTCACCGTCACGCTGCGGACGCCCACCACCGTCGCCGACGCGCGAGCCGCGCTGCGCCACGCGCCCGGACTGCGACTCGAGGACGACGCCCGTCCCCCCACGCCGCTGCGCGCGACCGGTCGCGACGAGGTGCTCGTCGGACGCGTGCGGGCCGCCGTGCCCGACGAGGTCGACGAACGGGGACGGACGCACACGCTGTCCCTCTGGCTCAGCGGCGATCAGCTCCGCAAGGGTGCCGCGCTGAACGCGCTCCAGATCGCCGCCCGAATGCACGACGTCGCCCGTCGCTGATGGCGTCCCGGCCGTTCGTATGGCATGCTGAACGGTGATGGATCGTCGCACCGCCATCGCCCGTCTCGCCTCCCTCGCGGCCCTGCCCGTCCTGTCCGCCCGCGCGCAACCCGATGCCCGGGTCGACAACGCGACGGACTTCCGGGACCTTTACGACGTCATGGCGCAGCGCTATCCGTGCTTCGCGCTGAAGGGCATCGACTGGAACGCGGTCGGCGCGGCACTGTTGCCGCGGGCGACGAACGACCTCGACGACGAATCGTTCGGCCTGCTGTGCATGGAACTCGTCGCGCGACTGGAGGACAGTCACGCGCACCTGATGAAGGGTACGGTCGACGTGCCGACGCCGCCGATCCCGCGCTGGGGGACGGGCGTGTTCTGTCTCGAGGACGACGAGGGTCGGGCGCTCGTGTATCACGTCGCATCGGACGACGCCCGGGAGATCCGCGTCGGCGATGTCGTCACGCAGGTCGACGGCCGGCCCGCCGGCGCCGCGATCGCCGATCTCGGCGCGCAGGTGAGCCGCTACGTCGGATTCTCCAGCCCGCACCTGCGGCGTCACGACATGTTCCGCGCGCTCGCGACGCGTGAACGCGACGTCGCCGTGCGTCTCACCGTCGAGTCGCCGGACGGTGCCGCGAGGACCGTCGCGGTGCCCGCGCGATACCAGGGCGGCTCGCCGCGCCTGCCGCTGCGCCATCCCGACATCAGCGAGTCGCGCGACCTGACGTCGACGCGTCTCGACGGCGACGTCGGCTGGATCTACGTGCGGCGCATCCGCGAGGGTCTCGACGCGGCGCTGGACGGTGCGGTGGGTGCGCTGGCGGATGCGAAGGGCATCATCATCGACGTGCGCGGCAACAGCGGCGGCGGGTTCGACTCGCGCACGGCGCACATGAACTTCATGCCGCTCGGGCTGCCCGCCGACCCGAACCGCCCGCGCTACACGGGCGGGATGGCGGTGCTCATCGACGCCCGGTGCATTTCCGCCGGCGAGGGCTGGGCATCGTGGTTCATGGCGAACCAGCGGGCGCGCTTCTTCGGCGCGACGACCGCCGGCGCGTCGGCGCGCAAGATCGACTACACGATG
>JAGQOI010000470.1 GCA_020427625.1 Phycisphaerales bacterium
AGTGCGGGTTGATCGCGTTGCGTCCGGACGGCGCGACGGCGTCGGCCGCGCTGCGCCCGGGGTTCCGGGTCTCGCTCACGCATCCCGGCGGCTCGACGGTCGCGGACCCGGACCTGGTGCTCATGGCGGATTGAGTTCACCACGGAGGCACGGAGGACACGGAGGGGGAATCGGATTGGGTTCGGAAGAAGAGAAGAAGAAGAAGGCCGTCATGCGCGCCGCGGCGATCACCTGATCTTCTTTCTTCAAACCCAATTCCCTCTCCGTGTCCTCCGCGTCTCCGTGGTGAAACCGACCCAAGGCGGGTCAGCGCTTGCGGCCGCCCTTGCGTCTGGCGGGGCGTTTGGCGGTGGCGGTGCCCTTGGCGGACTTGCCTTTTCCCCGGCTCTTGCGGTCGTGGTCGCCGCGGCGGTTCTTCGGGCCGGCGTCGGGGGTTTCGGGCGCGCGGGCGGGCAGCTTGGTGATGACGAGTTCCATCTGTCGGGCGACGAGGTCGATGGCGATGATCTTCGCGGTGACGAGGTCGCCGAGTCCGACGGACGCGCCGGATCGTCGCGCGACGAGGCGGCGGGTGGATTCGTTCTGGACCCAGGAGTCGGGCTTGCCCTCGGCGGACGGCAGCATCTCGACGGGCACGAGGCCTTCGGCGAGGAAGCGTTGGAGCGAGACGAAGACGCCGGCGCGGACGATGCCGGTGACGAGTCCCTCCATCTCGTCGCCGAGATGGTTCTCCTGGAGGTACTGGAGGACGAGGAACTCGCGGAGTTCGCGCTCGGCCGCCTCGGACTCGACCTCGGTTTCGGAGCAATGCTGGCCGACGACGACGAGTTGCGCCTCGTCGAGGACGCGCGGGTCCTTTCGGATCTTCGCGGCCAGGCCCATGCGGACCTCGCCGCGCGGGACCCTGGTGCCGTTGTCGGTGCGCTCGAGGTAGGCCGCGAGGGTGCGGTGGACGGTGAGGTCGGGATAACGTCGGATCGGGCTCGTGAAGTGGGCGTAGTGATCGGACGCGAGCGCGTAGTGTCCGATGAGGGCGGGACTGTACGACGCCTTGGTGAGCGTGCGGAGGACGGCGAAGTGGACGGCGCGTCCGGCCGGGATGTCGCGGGTCGCGGCGAGCAGTTTCTGGAGGTCCTGGGCGGTGGGATCCTCGGGGATCGAGAGGCCGGCGGCGCGGGCGAAGACGTCGAGTTCCTCGACGTCGCCTCGGACGGGTTCGGGGTGGATACGTCGCAGGAGCGGGATGCGGAGATCGGCGAAGATGCGGGCGACCGCCTCGTTCGCCTCGACCATGAACATCTCGATGATCGTGTGGGTGAACGCGTTGTCCTCGGGCACGGCGTCGATGACGTGTCCGTCCTCGTCGAACACGAGGTCGACGTCGGGCAGGTCGAGGGTGATCATGCCGTCGCGGAGGCGTCGGGCGCGGAGGATCTTCGCGAGCCGGTCGGCGTGCCGCAGCGTCTCGACGAGTTCGTCGGTGGGCGCGGTGTCGGTCCGCGCATGCTTCGCGGCCTCGACGGGATCGCCGTCGATGAGCGCCTGCGCTTCGAGGTAGGTCATGCGCTTGTCGGACTTGATGACGGTCGAGGACGCGCGCTGATGGAGGACCTTGCCGTGATCGTCGTACGTCATGAAGACGCTGCGACAGAGTCGCACGACGCCTTCCTGGAGTGAACAGACGCCGTTCGACAGCGTCTCCGGGAGCATGGGGATGACGAGGCGGGGCAGGTAGACGCTGTTGCCGCGGGCCTGCGCTTCGACGTCCATCGCCGAGCCGGGCCGGACGAAGTGGGCGACGTCGGCGATGTGGACGCCGAGGGTGTACTCGTGGCGGGACGGATCGAAGGCGAGCGTGATGGCGTCGTCGAAGTCCTTCGCGTCGGGCGGATCGATGGTGATGGTGAACGTGTCGCTGAGATCCTCGCGGTCCGGGTAGGCGTCGACGGATTCGACGAACGACGTCGCGGTCTCGCGGGCTTCGGCGAGACCGGCCGGGGGGAACTCGGTGCGGAGACCGTGGGCGACGATGACGGCGAGGGTCTCGACGTCGGGACGTCCGGCGTCGCCGAGGACCTCGACGATGACGCCTTCGCCGAGGGCGTTGTCCTCGGGATAGTGCAGGAACTCGAAGGCGACCTTGTCGCCGGCCTTGGCGTTCTTCGCGTGCGGGTCGCGGATGATGACCGGGTCGGGGAAGTTGCGGCCGTCGACCTCGACGAGCCACTGCTTGCCCTGGTGCTTGAGGACGCCGGTGAGCGTGCGTTCGCAGCGTTCGAGGATCTCGATGACGCGTCCGACGAAGGGACTGCGGTCGGAGCGGCCGCGGCTGCGGTTGCCCTGGTGGATGACGGCCGCGCGAACGCGATCGCCGGTCAGGGCGCCGCCGGTGCTTCCGGCGGGCACGAAGAGATCGCCGTCGCGGAAGGTCCGGTCGGTCTGGAGGAAGCCGAACCCCCGGGGGTGTCGTCGGAACCGGCCGACGACCTCCTTGTCGAAGACGGGCAGTCGGAGGAGTCCGTCCTTGCCGGCGAGGACGCGTCCGTCCTTGACGAGTTGCGAGACGGCTTCCTTGAAGGCTTCCCGGTCGTCGTCGGTGTCGACCCGCATGTCGCGGGCGAGAGCGTCGGCGTTCGCGGGCTGGTAGTTGTCGTGGGCGAGATGATCGACGATTCGTTCGAGGTAGCGCAGTGGCATGAGGAGGATTGTAGCGGCGATGGTGATCGGGCACGGCGACGGGTCATCGGGCGGGTGACCGGCGGCCGATCGCGGTCGATTCTGCGTGCCACGGTCGACTCGCTCGGTCTACTCGCACGGTCCCCAGGCGCCGAGCATCGCGGCGAGGTCGGCGGGGCCGATGTCGCCGTCGCCGTCGAGGTCGGCGGGATGGCCGGGGTTCGGACCCCAGGCGGACAGGAGGATCGCGAGGTCGGCGGCATCGACCGTCGCGTCGTCGTTCACGTTGCCGGGACAGGGCACGACGCGATAGACGTGATGGACGGCCGTCGCCGGCGTCGGCCGGTGCGTGAAGTAGAGGGCGCCGTCGAGGCCGAACACGAGACCGTAGCCGAGGAGGTTCGACACGACGGGCGTGTTGCCGGCGGGTTCGACGTGACGAAGCATCGCGTCCTGGCCGTAGCCCATCGCGTACAGACCGGGGGCGAACCGATCGCCGTCGTTGTAGGTGAGTCGGGTCGGGCCGCCGAGGTCGGTCGCGTAGGCGGCGGTGAGGAGCGTCGCGTTCGCGTCGTACTGGCGCACGACGCCGTCGGGGCCGGAGACGTAGACCCGGTTGCGGGCGTCGACGCCGAGTCCGGAGACGGTGACGCCCGGCTGGACGAAGATCGACCACGTGCCGGGCGCGGTGCCGACGAAGACGGTCCCGCCGTCGGCGAAGAGCACGCGCCCGGCGTGATCGACGGCGATGAGGCCGGGATTCGGGAACGCGGCATCCGGTCCGATGAAGATCGTCGACGTCCGGTCCGGCCAGACGGCATGCACGCAGCCCTGCTGGGGATCGGACGTGCAGGCGCCGGCGACGAGGACCGCGCCCGGGACGCCGGTGAGCGCGCCGTCGCGGTCGACCGCGGCGACATCGGGATCCTGCAACGGGGGTCCGTACAGCGTCGGCGTGCCGTCGGGCGCGAGGCGCCAGATCTCGACGTCGGTGCCGTTGTCCTCGTGCCCGCAGAAGAACCCGCCGTCGGCCGCGACATCGATGCTCCGGGCCTGGGGGACGGTGGCGAC
>JAGQOI010000471.1 GCA_020427625.1 Phycisphaerales bacterium
CGATCCAGAATCTCGGCGTCGTCGCGGCGTCGGACCGGTTCGAAGGCTATGCCGCGGAACGGTCGATGATCCTCGACTTCATCGTGCAGCGGGGCATCACGAACGTCGTGTTCATCGCGGCGGACATTCACGGCACGTTCGTGAACAACCTCACGTACCAGTTGAATCCTCGCGGCCCGCAGTTGCCGACGGGCGCGTTCGAGGTGACGACCGGGTCGGTCGCGTACTGGGCGCCGTTCGGTCAGACGGTCATGGGACTGCTGTTCCGACTGGGCTTCCTGCCGCCGTCGCAGTACGAGGCGTACCTCGCGCTGCCGCAGGTTCTGAAGGACGGGTTCGTGCAGAACATCATGAACGCGCTGCTCGTCGGCCTGGGGTACGACCCGCTCGGTCTCGCGGGTTCGGAGATCGACGCCGAGTTGCTCGACGGCGCGTACACGATCGTGCACACGTTCGGCTGGACGGCGTTCGAGATCGACGCGTCGACCGCGGCGCTGACGGTGTCGACGTACGGCATCGCGCCGTACGGCGCGGACGATCTGCTCGCGGATCCCGACGCGGTGACGGCGCGCGTGCCGGCGCTGCTCGGGCGCTTTCGGGTGATGCCGACCGGGGTCGGGTGTCCGGGGGATGTCTCGGGCAGCGGCGACGTTGGCGCGGACGATCTCGCGGTGCTGCTGGCGGCGTGGGGCCCGAACCGCGGCCACGCGGCCGACTTCAACGGCGACGGCGACGTCGGCCCGTCGGACCTCGCGATCCTGCTCGGCCAGTGGGGGCCGTGTCCGGGTTGAGGCGGCGGGGAGGCGGGGTGACGGCGGTTCAGAGTCCTGATGCACTCAGGCGCCTTGGGGTGCGCCGCTGCGTGGCGAGGACACGCAGGTCGCGACGTGCTCGGTGTAGGGTGTGCCGTCGCCGACGCGCAGGTCCTCATCCAGTTGCCAGGCCGTTGAGATGAAGGCGACGCACGGCGCCATCCGGCGGGCGAGGGAGACGAGGTTCTTGCGCGGGCACGGTGCCGACTGACCGGCCCAGAGGAGGCCGCGGGCACGCACGGACAGCGCGTCGGCGATGTGCATGGCGAGCAGGCCGCCGAGCCGCTTCTGGCGTCGTGTGCCGGCGGCGGTGATGGTGCGTAGTCGGGGCTCATCCGCGACGTCCTCGGCGGCATAGACCGGGCGTGTGCCGACGATCTGCGCGAGGAGGTGTTCCGACACCCCGCCGGCCTGCGGGACGAGCGACGCCTCATTGATCGATTCGGCAATGCTCTTGTCGATGTGATTGGCGGAGCGACTCTCATCCCAGATCCGGTGGCGCCAGTCGTAGCGCCAGATGGAGACGAACGGGATGTCGAACGCGCGAGCGATCATGCGCGCCATCTGCTCCGTCCGGGCCTTGCGCATCCGCGCGGACCAGCCTCGCGGCGGCTCGACGAACACGAAGTCACCGAGCATGTCATCAATCGTCGCGTCGCCGGCGCTCGCGTCGTGGAGGCACTCGCGAAACTCATCGATCGCCGCGACTTCGCGAGCCTTCTCTTCGATGGCGTACTCGAGGCGCGAACTGAACCCCTCATCGGCGTTCCGAGTGATCATGAGCAGGGCGGACGGCGTGTCGGAGCGACATACGGAGAACGCGGGACAGGCGATGGCGAGCGTCCCCTCGCATTCCTGCGTCGAGGACCTTGACAGTCGCTGGGCGGCGTCCGACGCCGGCTCCGGGAGACTCTCCAGCAGCAGTGCCGTTTCCGTATCGGCTTCGCGCCACCGGATCTGCCGTCGCGCGCGACGGCCGCGACCGAAGACCGAGAATCGGGCCACCGAATTCTCCGACGCGAGTGTTCCCAGCGCGGCCTGAAGGAAGCTCGGATCCGTGTCGGCCCGCTCATCGAACGACGATCCGAGGAACTCGAGGATGGCGGTGTTCAGGATGTCGCGCGACGGCGCCTCGTGACGTTCGCGCTGCCAGAACAGCGACGAGGCCGACGGCATGGACGCCGCGAGATGTTCGAGCGATACCTGGATCTCCGACTGAAGGGCGGGGAGCGGGAAGGCCGGTGGATCGCGTCGATCCGTGAAGCTCATGAAGACCACGCCGAGCAGTTTCGTCGCCGTGTTGCCGAACGGCACGACGAGCACGCTGGCGACGCCCTCCCTCGTCGTGAACGGGGATCGTCGGAACGCGGCATGTCGATGCACGTCCTCGACGAAGACCGGGCTGCCGTCCCGGAGGAATCGCATCGGAAGTCCGTCGGTGGCGATCGGCCCGCGAACGGGTCCGTCGAACCGCACGCCGCGATGATGGACGTGCTTGAGCCGATTGTCGCGCGGATCGAACAGATAGACGACGCATTGCGCGGCATCGAGCCAGGACTGCACCTGATCGAAGAACACGCTCAGCGCCGTCGAGCACCGACGACCGTATTGGGCCGCGTCCTCTGACTCCAGGGGCATCAGACCGTCGCAATAGCTTCGGGCCAGCGCTGCGGCGTAGGGCAGGGTCGTGGTGAGGGCAACGTGGGAGCGATCCCAGAGACGGGCCGGCAACGCGACCTGCATCACCTGGTGTCCACAGGCCGCGACATAGCGATGCACCCGTTCCGCGGTCGGATTGGCGGATGGGCCTTCCAGATTCGAGATCGCGGATTGGGTCGATCCCATGCGGTCCGCGACGAGTTCCTGGCGGAGCGGGTCGCCGTCGATCCGGGCCCGCTCGCGCAGGTGCCGCAGGGCGGGCCCGATCGCATGGTCGACGATCCCGGGCGCGTGCAGGGGGATCACCGCCGACATGAACCCATGCGTGACGGTGCATTCCGCGTGCCGGACCCGTGACGCCAACTCGGCGACGTCGGTTTGCGCGACGTCGATCTCGTGGATGAGGAGACGACGCTCGGCGTCCGTCGTCTCCTCGTCAACAAGGTCCCGAAGGGCGGCCAGTTCCTCTCGCTTCCGTCGAAGCTCCGATCGCAGGAGATCAAGGGTCGACTGGCGACTGAAGTCGGTATCCATCGTGGTTCCTACCTCGGCTGGCGATCGTGCTTCGTCCGAAGCTTCGCCGCGTACTGAGCGAAATTGGGGAGCGAGAAGACCTCGACGTCGGCGAGGCCCGCCTGGTGAGCGGCGCGGACCCACTCGTCCGCCACCGACGAGGCACTGCCGCTGGCCCTGATCTTGAGCGGCGTCCGGCACTCGCAACGCGACTCGAAGAACCCGAAGTCGGCGTTCGAGCGGAATCGCGACGCCGCGCCGCCGCTCGTGAGCGACTTGAGATGCTTGTACGCATCGATCGGTGTACGTATGTGGGCGGGGCGCACCCGCAACTCGCGCGCGTGGGCGTGCGTCGCGATGACCGAGTAATCATTCTTCACCTCGACGATGAGCCCGAGCAGGCCCGGTGGCGACGGCGTGGTCCGGAACAGATCCGTCACCAGCAGGGCCGGTCGACTTCGCAGTTCCAGGTAGCCGAGACACAGGGCGAGTCGGCGGATCAGTTCGTGCGGCGTCTCCTTCGGCGCGGCGAACCCGCGGGATACGGCCGCGTCCTGAAACAGCCGTTTCAAGTCGCGGACCCGCAATGCCGGGATCGGCCCACCCATCCCCTTCATGATATAGCGCATGCGCTATGAAGCAAGAACCGGCCGGTGTTTTTTGTCGTTGGCCCGGCCGGCAGGGCGCGGGGAGATCGCGCCCGACGGGCGGGCCCGGGTTCACCCGGTCGGGATTCAGATGTTCGACCCGGCTCAGGCGCCCGCGAGCACGATGTGACGCCGGCGGCCGTCGGCGATCGCGTCGACGCGACCGGCGAGGATGAGGTGGTCGAGGGCCGCGTGGACGGCGCGACGCGTCACGCCGCAGGCGCGGGCGAGCGCGCTTTCGCTCGCGCCGGCATCGGGCTCGGCGGCAAGGGTCTCGAGGATGCTGCAGCGGAGGTCGCCGCCGAGATCCGCGCGGGTGCGGAACGACGGGTTCATCCGGATGATCCATCGCGCCGGACGAAGGGCGTCGAACTTGAAGACGATCGCCTCGCACAGACGCCCCCAGAGACGCGAGATCGCGGTCGCCCGCCGACGCAGGGACTCGACGAGCGCCGGACGCCGACGGTAGATGTCGAAGAGCGGCTCCGCAACGTCGACATCGGCGTGTTCGCGGCACGCCGCGATGACCTCGTTGAAGTGCGCCGTGCGCGCCTCGCGACGGACGAGATCGAGCAGCAGACCGAGCACCGGACGCTCGTGACGGTTCAGTTCGTGAATCGCCAGGCGACGCAGACGATGACGCGCGACCAGTCCGCCGTACCGGCACAGCCACGTCCCGGCCATGATGAACAGACGAGCATCCGCCGGCGCCCGACGAACCGTCTCGATGAGGAGACGTTCGAGATCCGGCGTCGACGCGCTCGGCGCCGCATTGAACGCGGCACCGATGCGGGCCCACTGCGCGGCGAGGCGATCGACATCACCCTCAACGGCAAGCGTCGTCATGACACGGTCTCCGAGTGGTCGAGGAAGTCGTCCACCGTCCGGAGTGCCGCGTCGAGCAGACTCGCCGGCCAGTGGTCGTGCGTCCAGTGTTCGAGATGATGACGGACGAACCGCCACTCCGCGGCCGTCACGGCGAGGGATTCGAGATCCTCCAGGTCCTGCGGGCGCCCGGCGACGACCTTCGTCGCGATGAAGTCCACTCGCGCCGGCACGGAGACGTGCAGCACGCCGGACACCATGACCCGGGTGCGACGCTCGGTCCAGCCCGGCAGCAAGGCCTCGCAGAACGCCCGCGACCCGTCGTTCAGCCAGCGCTCGGGAAGATCCAGCGCCGTCGCGACGACCGCCGCCGCCGCCCGGAGCGCGGGCATCGCGTCGAGCGGCGTGCAGCACATGATGTCGCAGTCGATCGTCGTGCGGTGCGCCGGCAGTTCACCCGCCAGCATGCCGCCCGCGCCGCCGACCAGCAGCACCTCGATCGGTTCCGAGACGACCCCCATCGCGGCCAGTTCGGCCGCGAGTTGATCCAGAGCCTGTCGGACGAGGACGTGATCGAGCATCCGAAGCGGACCTCCCGTCGTGGTGTCGTCTATTGTACACCATCAGTATACGGAAATCACCCGAAAAAGATGCAGCATCCGGGCCGCGACGTGTCCGCCGGACGGTCGACGTCCGGGAATCCGGCGATTCCCGGAGGGATGGGGTGTGATGGGGGTCGTCTCGGCCGCCGGAGCGGGACCAACGGCCCGGCGGGACGCTTCATTCCCGCGACCGCGTTCGATGTCCTCGCGGCGGCCGCGCCTCCCGGAACGCCAAACTCCCGCTTGCTCTAGCGCTTCCGGCCG
>JAGQOI010000472.1 GCA_020427625.1 Phycisphaerales bacterium
CTCGCCGGCGAGGGCGGAACGTCCGAGAAGATCGAGCAGCGCGACCATCTGGCCGAGGACGTCGATGTCGCCGGCGCCGCGAGCCGCGGCCTGCTCGATGAGCGGGCGGGCGCGATCGGGATGGCCCTGCTCGGCGGCCCAGGCGGCGGCGAGCATGTAGAACCGTCCGTCGCCGGGGACGTGCTCGGCCCAGTCGACGGCGGTGCGGAGGATCTCGTCTTCGCTCGCGCCCTCGCCGCGCATGACTTCGAGGCGGAGATGGCGCCACCCGATCTGCTCGGGTTCGACCTCGATGAGTCGTTCGGCGACGGGCCGGGCCTCGGCGAAGCGTCGTTCGGCGACGAACAGCGACGCCTTCGCGCGCAGGGCCGCGACGTGATCGGGCTTCAGGTCGAGGAGGCGATCGGCGGCGATGAGCATCTCGACGCGATGGCCGAGACGCCCGCGGAGGTCGAGCAGCGATTCGAGGGCGAGCCGGGTGCGAGCCGCGTGATCCGCGCCGCCGGGATCCGCATCGAGCACGCGCAGGGCGTGGGCGTAGTAGCCGACGGCCTCGAGCAGGTGCTCGTTGTTGACCTTCGTCACCCGCCGCCGCGCGTCGGCGAAGGCGAGCAGGACCTCGACGTCGCGCTTGTCGTGCTGGATGAAGTAGCTCAGCCGGTCGAGGGTCGCCTCGTCGTCGCCGCGCACGTACGCGGCGAGGCCGTCGGCCCGCGCCTCGGCGACGAGCTGATCCTGCACGACTCCGCGGACGTACTTGAACACGAGCAGCCCGACGACGAGCGTCGCGCAGATCGAGCCGAGAACGATGAGACGACGCCTACTTCGTGTGCTCAGGCGCATGGCCGGGCCTCCCGAACATGAGCATCCGCGCCGTGCGCCACAGGATTCGAAGATCGAACCACAGCGACGCCCGCCGGACGTACTCGATGTCGTACTTGATCCATTCCTGGAAGTCCTCGCCCGGCTCGCGCCGACGCATGAGCTGCCACAGACCGGCGATGCCGGGCCGCACGCTCAGACGCACGTCGCGCCAGGCGGGACAGAACTGATTCTCCCCGTCCGGACTCGGACGAGGACCCACGAGACTCATGTGACCGACGAGCACGTTCCACAACTGCGGCAACTCGTCGAGATTCGTCTTCCGGAGGAGCCGACCCACCCGCGTCACCCGCGGATCGTCCTCGATGAACACCTGCGGGCCGTCACACTGGTTCTGCGCCCGCAACGCCTCCACCTGCGCCTCCGCGTCCCGACGCATCGTCCGGAACTTCCAGCAGCGGAACAGACGCCCGCCACGGGTCTGACGGATGTGACCGAAGAACAACGGACGACCGTCGTCGATCCACACGGCCAGCGCGATCAACGCCAGCAGAGGCCAGCACGTCAGGATCAGCATCGCGCTCACGACGACGTCCAGCGCACGCTTCGTGCTGTGATACGTCCGACGCCGACGCGCATGACGCTCGTCCACCCCCGGACGCGCCAACGGACGCGGATCGCCCGGCGTGACGTCGACGATGTCGCGCACGAACACCGTGTGCGCGGCCGGCTCGCCCGACCCGTCGTCCGGGATGCACGCCGGACCGATGTGACAGTCCCCGCCGCCCGACCCCGACCGGTTGCCGATCCACAACGGCGCGACGCGAACGTGCCCGGGCAGATGATCGCTGCCGAGCTCACGCCAGACGCCGCGCTCGACCTCCTCCAGACCGGCGATCGACTGGCTCGGCGTCGGCCAGGTCTCGACGAGTCGGGCGAGGAACTCCGCGGCCTCCGCGTCGTCGCGCCGGTCGTAGGCCGCGCCGGCGGCGCGGACATGATCGACCTCCGCCCAGGTCACGGCCCGCCGGACGGCCATCCACGCCTCGCGGCGCGACGGCGCCTGCATCCAGAGTCGGGCGACGCGCCGGCTCGGCGTCAGGATCACGCGATAGGACGCGTAGAAGCTCGGTCGGTACCGGCGCTCGATGCGCTGCACGTTGCCGTCGGCGTCGGTCATGACCCGCTCGCGGTACGGCCGCGCGTGCTCGTCGAGCAGGCGCAGACGAGTCACCCGCGCGTTGTGCCACAGGAGTCGCTCCGCGAGCGACGCGAGGTCGAACCGCACGAGTTGGTCGGGGTTGATGAGCAGGTAGGCGTCGGCGCCGCGCTGGAGCGGCACCGACTCGCCGCGACGGATGACCTGCACGCCCCGCGCCCGCCAGTACGCATCGTGCAGTTCGGCGACGGACAGGCCCCACGTGCGACCGGGCGCCGACGGGCGTGTCGTGACGTGGGGCGGCGCGATGGTCGTCGACAGGGGCATCGGCGGGCGGTCCTCTCGGAGACGAACGGGTTCAGGCGGCATCGCGACCGGCTTCGGACACGGCGCGGACGAGCGGGTTCGGCGGCGGCGCGCTCGTCGCGCCGTCATCACCGACCAGCGACGTCTCCGACGTGTAGCGCTCGCACTCGCGGGCCGGGGCGCAGTTCAGGACGACGCCGAGACACGGCGACCCGGTCGACTCGATGCGCTCGACGCACTCGCCGAGGCGCGTGCAGGATCGCCCGCGGCGGACGATGAGCATCGCGCTGTCGGCCGCGCCCATGATCGGCAGGCATTCGAGGCTGCCCAGCACGGGTCCGGTGTCGACGATGATCATCTCGTACCGTTCGCGCAATCGCGCGAGGACGACCTCGAGTTCCTCGCGCCGGATGCGTTCGGGTCCGAAGTGCTTCGCGGCCCCGACGGGCAGGACGGCGAGGTCGTTCACGGACGCGGCGACGGCCTCGGCCAGCGTCGCTTCGCCGAGCAGGCACTCCTTGAGTCCCCGCGAACCGACGTGTCCCATCTGTCGCGTGAGACTGCGTCCGATGAGGTCGCCGTCGACGATGACCGTGCGGTATCCGGCGAGGGCGTAGGACATGCCCAGCGCGACGGCGATGCTCGTCTTGCCGTCGCCCTGGAACGGGCTCGACACGGCGAGCACGGTGCCGCCCTTCGTCGTCCGCGCCGCTTCGATCGCGTTGCGGATGTGATGCATGCAGTGCGACGCGACCTCGGTGGGATCGCCCTCGGCGCGGCGATCGGTCCGTTCGAGATCCGGCACGACGCCGAGACACGTCAGCCCGCCGCCGGGCACGGCGTGCTCGAGCTGGCGGACGGCGAACGCCCGTCGATCGACGGTGCCGAGGAGAAAGTACAGGCCGAAGCTGAGCATGATGCCGAAGACGCCGCCGAACAGCGCGCGCTTGCGTCGTCCGTCGCTGTAGACGGAGAGCGGACGCGAGCCGAGCTGGGCGACGCTGATCCGTCCGCCGCGCACCGACGACTCCTCGACCTCGAGCTGCTTGATGCGGGCGATGGTCTGGTCGAAGTCGGCCTGGAGTCGACGCGCGGTGCCGTCGAGTTCCTCGAGCTGGCGGAGGTCGGCGACCATCTGTTCGGCGGCGGCGCGGAGGTTCTCGGCGCGGTGTTCCATCGCGTCGATCTGGTGTTCGACCTGGTCGGGCGTGAGGACGGTCGCGAGCGACGCGACGTCGATGGACCCGAGTCGGCCGGTGCGTCCCCAGACCTCGATCGCGACGACGAGTTGTTCGTGGTAGAGCTGGTCGGCGGTGCGGAAGCGATCCTCGGCGCGTCGGAAGGGCGGGCTGTCGGGCCGGTAGCGCTGGGTGACGAACTGGAACGCGGTCTCGGCCTCGTCGCGGAGGCGCCGGTACTCGGCGAGTTGCGGATCGAGCGCGGCGATCGTCTCGGCGGACGGGCCGGTTCCGCCCATGCGATAGACGCCGGCGGCGCGGGCCTCGTCGATGAGCTGCCTCGCGTCGTCGATCCACGCCTCGACGACGTCGATCTCCCGGAGGACGGCGCCCTGCGCCTCGGTCACGTCGCCGCCGTCGTGCTTCGTGCGGAGGCGCTGGATCTCGGCGCGGGTGGAGCGAAGGTCGCGGTTGAGCTGGCCCTGGAGGTCCTTGAGGCGCTGGAGCGTGCGGGCGACCTCGTCGGCGCCGGAGCGTCCGTAGATGTCCTCGTAGGCGCCGATCACGGCGTTCACGACGATCTGCGCGATCTTGGGCGAGTCGGCCTCGAAGGCGACGAAGATGAGTTCGCTGTTGCGGTCGGAGGTGACGTCGATGTCCTCCTCGAGCCGCTCGAGCGCGCGGGGGTCGCGTCCCCAGTCCGTGTCCTTGAGCGTCTCGTCCTCGAGGGCGTGCTCGAAGACGCGCCGACTCCGGATGAGCTGGACCTGCGTCGCGACGAAGGACACGAAGTGGTCGAGTTCGCCGGTCTCGGGAATCGGCGTCAGCGTGACGGGCAGGCGCGGCGCGACGTGGATCGCGCCGGTGGACCGGTAGCTCGGGACCGTCGACGCGAAGCCGCCGAAGGCGAGCGCCGCCGCGAGCACGAGCCCGACGATGATCATGCGCCGCCAGCGCCCGCGCAGCCGATCGTCGACGACGACCCACAGCGACTCGCGGGCGTCGAGACGCTCCTCGTCGCCGGCGATCTCGTCCGAGAACGGCCGCGAGCGGTTCGATTCGGACGTCGGATGTTCACTCGTCATGGGTCTCTCCCTGGCCGATGCGCAGCGTCTGCGCCAGGGCGGACAGTCCCTGGAGCAGTTCCTCGGCGACGGCGACGGCATCGTCGAGCGCGGTGCGCCCCGGGGTGATGACCTGCACCTGCGCCAACCCGCGGGCCGAGACGGCGACACGTTCCGAAAGCCGGTTGATATCGTCGATTTCCCCGGTCACCGTTCCGTCGGGGAGGATGAAGGCGTCGAAGATTCTGATCTGCTCCTCGACGCCGTGTTCGCGCAGGCGTCGGAACTCGTACATCCGGAACGGGCGAGCCGCGTCGTCCGCGAGGATCCGCAGACGCACGTCCGTGGGCGTCGTCGCCAGCACCCAGCCCGATCCCGGATAGCAGATCGGCGGGTAGTGTCCGATCATGTCGCGCGCGTCGTTGCAGTGCACGATGAGCACGTGCACGCCCGAACGACCCGGACGCGTGTACGTGCGACTCAGAATCGCGTTCGGACGAAGCAGCTTCTGCGCCTCCGCCGGCACCGGCGCGTCGATGCCCGTCCACGGACCGATGAACCGCGGCGCCGACGTCATCGCCTCCGCCACCGCACGCTTGTGAGCCGCGTCCTCCGGACGGGCTCGCGCGGCCAGGGGGAACACCGACGCCAGGCCCACGAGCACCGCGATGCTCGCCAGCGGCGCGAGATGGGCCAGGCGACGTTCGGTTCCGGATGCACGGGTCGTCGTCATGGATTCACCAGCCGGAAGCGGACGACCGGGAACTCGAGCCACCGCATCGTCCGCAGCACGAGGCCCAGCGCGGCCAGCGCGACGGGCAGCATCACCCATCCCGCGATGTCATGGAATGCCTGCGCCCGTTCGATCGTCGTGTACCCGTACAGCAGGCTCGTCGGCACCAGACGCACGACGTTGCAGGCGAGCGCGATGAGCGGACTCAGCGAGATGAGCAGCAGGCGCATCGACGCCTTCAGCGGCGTGCCGAACACGAACGCGTACACGACCAGCGTGAGCGCGAAGACCATCCGCATCCCGTTGCACGCTTCGCCCACCGCGACCTGCTCGCCGTTGATGACGAGCACGTTGCCGCTCTTCACCGCCGAGACGCCGAACAGCTCGAGCATCGCGTGCGTCACCGTCGTCGCCATCCCCTGGAGCGGCAGCGCGACACGGTGCCGCAGTTCGCCCGGGACCGGCAGCAGGAACACGAGGACCGCGACCACGGGCAGCATGACCCGCATCGCGGTGAGGCCCGTCATGGAGATGACGAGCCCGAGCATGGCGAGCACGGCGCCGCCGTGCCACGCGACCTGCACGCCCCGGGCGAACCCCCACCAGCTCAGCAGCGTCGCGCCGGCGACGATCGCCGGTCCGTACCACGACGGCTGGTGCCGGATGAAGACGAAGCGACTCCGCCGCAGCCAGAGCAGCCAGACCGCGACGATCGGCGCGAGGAACACGTGCGACTGCTCCGCGTCCCGCAGACCGATCGCGACGATGTCCAGGAACGCCTGCCGGTGGTACCACCCGCCGAGCACGAGCGCGCCGCAGAGCAGCGCGAGGTCGCGCGGACGCCAGGTTCGAATGCTGCGGTCGACTCTCATGAACCGTCCGTCTCCCTCAACCCGCGACCCGGACCGCGACGGGCGCGATCACGCCCGTCGACGCCGGCGATGCGACGACTTCCCGAACCACGCGGACGCCCGGCGCGATCGATGCGCCCGGACCGATCACCGACCCGCTGATCACCGCGCCGGCGCCGATCCGCGACCCCGGCAGCAGCACGCTGTCGTGCACCACCGCGCCGTGATCGACGTGCACGCGCGCGTCGAGCAGACACCCGCCGTCCAGGCGCGCGGCCGCGTCGACGTGCGCATCCGCGGCGACCCGCGTTCCCCCCGACCATTCCGCGACCGCGTCGAGATACCCCGTGCGATCACTGATGCGGACCAGGCGCTCGCGCACCCGCACCGCCCGAACCGATGCGCCACGCTCGTGCAGGGCGGGCAGGACCTGCTCCTTCACGTCGTGATAGCCGATCGGCGGGATGCCGTCGCACACGGCGCGACGGAACAGCATGACGCCCGCGGGCTGGTCGAAGTCCGTCGTGCCGATCCCGCCCGCACGCTCCGGCGTGACGAGATCGACGAGCGGGCGCAACGACGCCGGGGGCAGGCAGGAACTCTCGATGAGGAACACCCGCGACTCGGGCGGCACGTCGCGGGTGACGTCGTGCAGGATCCCGCCGGTGCCGCGCCAGGCGGCCGGCTCGACGATGATCCGCACGCGCTCGTCGTCGGGGTCCTGAAGCACGTCCCGGACGGCGTCGAGGTCGTCGTCGGTGTTGAGCACGATGCGAAGGTCGGTCACGCCCACGTCACGGGTGCACGCGATCCAGGCGTCGAGCAGGCGCACGCCGGGCGCGAGCGACAGGCACAGCGCGGGCACATCGAGCGCCCGCCGGAGGTCCGACGGCTTCAGCGTGCCCGCGAGCAGGACGGCGATGAGCGGCCCGTCCTCAGCCATGACGCGCCTCCCACGGGAAGCCCTCGATGCCGTCCCACGAGCGTCGCTCCTCGTCGGGCTGACGGGCGTCGTAGGCGCGGGTGACGTAGTAGAGCAGGCCGGCGGTCGTCGGCCCGACGGGCGTCGCGCCGTGCCAGAGCGTCGGCGGAATGACGAGCACGCCGGGACGCTTCTCGCCGATCACGACGCACCACGCGGCACCGTCGTCCTCGCGATAGACGCCGGCCTTGAGATTGCCGGTCACGCACATCCAGAAGTCGGTCTGATGCCGGTGCCGATGCCAGGCCTTCACGACGCCGGGATACTGCGCCGAGAAGTTGACCTGACCCTCGGGCGCGAGCACGCCGTTGAGGAGGTTCATGTAGGACCACCCGCGGTCGTCCGTGTAGCCGTGGACGGGCACGAACACCGGTTCGGCCTCCGCGACGGCGAGCGTCCAGGCACTCGACCAGTCGCCGGCGTGAATCCGGGGCGTGCGGACCTCGAGGGTCTGTCGCGAGGCGACGATGGTGCTCATGGGCGTCCTTTCTACTCTTCGCGCGAGAGCGCCCGAACGAGCCGGGGCGCGGATGTCGGGTTCATCGGCCGCCCGAACCCGCGTCGTCAGCCCAACCCGCGGAGAAGGCGCCGCATCGCGCCGGCCCGGCTCCGATAACCCCGTCGGGCGCCGACGGCGCGGGCCCGAACACGTACAATCCCCGCCCGTGGCGGTCGGTCGGCTCGGGGATCGCGTGCAATGGGCGCGGGTCTCGTGCGTCTGACCTCCCGGCGGCGGCGCAGGATGTCTGCGCCGATGCCTTCCGATCCCCGTCCCGGGGCGACTCCCACGCAGGATGAACCGCACGATGGCCCTTCCCTCCGGACCGCTCGCCCAGAAGATCGGGTTCGCCCTCAGTCGGATCATCGTCCCCCTGTGGGTGTTCTCCGGCGCGGGCATGAAGCTGTACTACAAGACGCCGAGGAACCTGCCCAAGGGCCTGTTCGACCTGTTCGTGAAGGACCTCGGCGCCTCGCCCGGACCGCTCCTCGCGACGATCATCGGGCTCGAGTTCTTCGCCATCGCCGTCATGCTGTTCATCGGGCGCCTGGCGCGCCCGATGGCGATCTTCATGCTCTCGTGCTTCCTGCTCGTGCTCGCCAACGAGATGCGCCTCGGCCAGTTCGAAAGCTGCGGCTGCTTCGGCGACATCAAGGTCGACCCGTGGATCACCCTCGGCATCGACCTCGCGCTGCTCGTCGGCGTCGTGTTCTTCCGGCCGTCGCGACCCGCGCCCGACGCGCGAGCCCCGCTCGCCCTGCCCGCGGCCATCGTGTGCACGGTCTTCGGCTTCGTCGCGAGCTTCGGACTCATGTGGAACTACAGCAAGGCCATCGACCGGCCGACCGATCCCGGGACCGACCTCGTCGACGACGGGACGGAGCCGCCCGTCGATCCGACGCCGGACGGCGGAACCCCCGACGACGGCTCGCCCGTCCGGATCGTCGACGACGGCACGCCGAAACCCGGCGGCACGACCCCCGACGGCGCCGGCGCAACGCAGCCGCCCGCGAAGACGGCGCGCCCGGGCTTCGTCGCCCGCACGCCCGATCCCCTCAAGGGCTTCTACTTCGCCGAAACGGACACCTGGATCGGCACCCGCTGGGACGATCTCACGCTCGCCCGGCTGCTCAACGAGTGGCCGGCCGACATCAACACCGGCCGGTACTACGTCATCTTCTTCAGCCACACCTGCGATCACTGTCACGAGTACCTTGAGTACTGGTTCCTCGACAACCCCACGCCGACGCTGCTCGTCGCGATCCCGGAGAACAAGACCGGCTTCGCGCCGCGCAACCAGTGGCTGACGATGCCGTGCCGGACCTGCCCGATCGTCGACCTGCCCGTCGGCTGCGACTACATCGTCACGACGCCGATCGTCCTCGCCCTCGAGGACGGCGTCATCACGTGCGCGAAGGAGGGCGACGACCCCGAAGCGCCCGAGTGTCTGATCTTCGAGTAGTGATCC
>JAGQOI010000473.1 GCA_020427625.1 Phycisphaerales bacterium
CCGGTCACGATGAGCACGTCCCGGATGCCCGCGTTGAGCAGGCACTGGATCGGGTAGTGGATCATCGGACGATCGAAGATCGGCAGCAGGTGCTTGTTCGTCACGTTCGTGAGCGGACGAAGACGAGACCCCAGACCGCCCGCGAGAATGATGCCCTTCATGTGACCTGCCTCTCTCTGGATGACGCGGCACGGACGCGCCGCCGCGCCCGTGCCGCTTGTATCGGCACGCCCGCACGCACGCTTGGGGACCATTCCCCCCTTCCACCGTCGCCGCCCGCCACGCCCCGAGCGGCCCGCGATTATCGGTCCACCGACGCCCGCGCCCGCAGCAGACGCTGACGCAGCACCTCGAGCCGGTCGCGATGATCCCGCGCCGCCGGGCGCCAGTCCGCGGCGACCATCGCCTCCGCCGACCGCATCGCCGACTCCGCGGCCTCGAACGCGCCCTGATCGAGCATCGTCTCGACCAGGTTGAGACGCATCGCGACATCCTGCGGACGCTGCGCGATCGCCCGTTCCAACGACGCCCGTGCCTCGTCGTACCGACCCAGGCACTGGAGCACCTGCGCCCGCGTGTCGAGCATGTCCGGCTGGTCCGGCATGAGACGCAATGCGCCGTCGCACAGCGTCAACGCCTCCTCGCACGCGGTCCCCGCCCGGACGAGCACGATCGCGAGGTTGTTCATCGCGCCCGCGTGAGACGGGTTCAGGTCGAGCACCGCGCGATAGCGACGGGCGGCGTCCGCATCGTTGCGGCGCGACTCGCAGATCGTCGCCCGGCAGAACTCCGCCGCCGCCCTGAGCGACTCATCCGACGTCTTCACCGCGTCGACGATCCGCCACGCGCGATCCAGCACGCTCGCATCGCCCTCCCGTTGACCGATCCCGTTCCACGCGCCCGCGAGCAGCACGCGCACGGCGTCGTCGGTCGTGAGCGGCTCGACGACGTCGAGCATGCGGCGGGCCGCCGGCGCGGGGACGGTCCCGGCCGCGCTGATCCACTGGGCGCGCCAACCCGCGTCGGTCTTCAGGCGCGGCATGAGCAGGCGGACCGCGTCCTCGACGCGTCCGGCGTGCGCCAGCGCCTGCACGAGCAGCAGCGCGGGCGCCGGCTGCCGATCGGAGGCGGCGACGATCCGCGCCTCGTACGGCGCGAGCGTCCGCATCGCCTCGTCCATGCGCCCCATCTCCATGAGCAGACCCGCGCACATGACGTCGGCGCTGATCGGATCGTGCATCGAGCGACGTCGCCACTCCTGCGCGGACGAGTACGCATCCGGGATCCGGCCGAGCCGGATCTGGAGATCGGCCGCCCATTGGGCCGGATCGGGCTGGTTCGGGAAGCGCGTCATCGCCCGCTCGGCGAGTTGCAGCGCATCGGCGAGCAGGCCGCCGTCGACATGAAGCGACATCGCCAGACGCCACCCGGGAAGGAATCGCGGACACTCGGCGACGAGCTGATTCGCGGCATCCAGATCCGCGGGCTTCGGAATCGCCCGACCGTCACGGCGCTCGATGCGTTCGAAGAGTTCCAGCGATCCGAGCAGGCACTCGTTGTCGGCGCCGAGGGCGCGCAGTTCCGACAGCGCGGCCGCGGGATCGCCGCCGTCGCCGAGACTCGTCAGCGCCAGCGTCGCGCGCAGTCCGACGTGATCGGGGTGTCGGCGCAGCGCGGTGAGGACGACCTGTCGCGACTCGTCGAACGCTTGCCGGTCGGCGAGCAGCCGCGCGAGCGCCTCCGCGCCCGCGGGCTCGTCCGGACCGATCTCGACCGCGCGCCGGAGCCAGCGCTCGGCCTCGGCGATGTCGCCGTACCGCTGCTGGAACAGGCCGTACATGAGGGTCCGCAGATCCTCGCGCCCTTCGAACGGCGCGGCCCGGAGCAGTCGCCAGCCCTCGTCGACGCGCCCGTTGACGGCATGGAAGTGGGCCGCCTCGGCGTACACGGCATCGCCGACCGGCGGCGTCGCGAGAAGGCGATCGTAGAGGTTGCGGGCGTCGTTCATGCGACCGGCGCGCTGCGCGAGCCGCGCGAGGACGAGTTGATCGGTGATCGAATCCGGCTTCGCGAGTTCGCCGGCCCGCCGGTGGGCCATCTCGAAGTCGCCCTGCGTCTCGAGCATCGAGAGTTCGAGGGCGCGCACGGACTCGTCGGTGCCCGCGACCTGGCCGAGACGTTGCAGGTAGCGGTCGGCCGTCGCGAAGTCGCCCCGCTCCTGGAGCAGCGCGATGAGGCGCGGATACAGCGCGACCTGGTTCGGGTAGAGCTCGACCGCGCGACGAAGGGCGTCGGCGGCGAGGTCGGGCTGGGCATGACGCCCGGTGAGCGACGCCTCGGCGCTGAGGGTGAGCGCGGCCAGCGACTCCGGCGCCTCCTCGAGCACGCCGTTGATCGACACGATCGCCTCGGCGAGACGTGCGTCGTCGTCCGCCTCGTAGCGCAGCACGCGCGTGGCTTCGCCGAGGCGCACCTGGATCGCGTTCGGACCGAGGAGCGAACGGAGCCGATCGAGCGCGCGGGCCGCGAGATCGGCATCGTCCCACAGACGCTCCTCGCGCAGGGCGACGCTGACCGCCGTCAATGAGTTCGGCCACGTCGTGATCAGCGACGCCAGGGCCGCCGACGCGCCGGGATCGTCCCCGCGCAGCAGAACCTGGCATCGTTCGATGTCGAGTCGTTCGCGCGCGGCGTCCGACGTCGCGGCGGCGCGGGCGCGATCGAGCACCGCCAGCGCAGCCGCGCGATCACCGCCGCGCTCCGCCAGCGCCGACGCCTCGACGGCGCCGTCGGCGTTGGCCTCGAGCGCGGCCGGGCCGAGGACGGCGATGAGTTCCGCTTCGAGACCGAGGCCCAGGCGGCGACTGGTGCGGGTGAGCGCGACCAGCAACGGCGCATCCTCGGACTGCTCGGCGATGACCGTGCGGACGAAGGTCGCGGCATCATCGCGCCGACCCGCGGCGAGGAACGCCTCCACGAGGAGCGAGGCGATCTCGGCGTTGCCGGGCAGGTGTCCGTTGAGGGTCTGGAGGTACTCGACCACATCATCGCGACGACGGGCATCGCCGCCGACGAGGATCCCGTCGTGCGCGCAGGCGAGGATCGACCGCACGAGGATGAGCGACGCCGAGAGGTCGCGCTCCGACGCCCGCGGCGCGATGGATTGCGCGACCGCGAGAGCGTCGCCGGAACGTCCGAGGCGCAGCAGCGCGTCGGCTTCGGCGAGTCCGGCGGCGATCCAGTTGGGATCCATCGTCGTCGCCGCCCGGAACGCCTGCTCGGCACGTTCGAGTTCACCGGCGCGCAGGCATCCCTCGCCGAGAAGGTACTGGATCATCGGCTCGCGCGGCGCGACGGCGAGGGCCTGGAGATAGACGTCCTGCACGTCGATCCACGGCGCGGCATCGGCGTCGAGCCGCGCCCGCAGCGCGCGAATGACGGCGCGGTGCGTCGCGTCACCGGCGTCGCGCGAACTCGTCGACTCCGCTTCGAGCGTCTCCAGGGCGCGTCGGCATTCGACGGTGCGCCCGAGCGCCATGAGGGCGGCGATCTGCCAGCGGCGGAGGCCGGGCGACAGCGCGCCGAGCGACACCTCGGCGTCGTCGACGATCGTGAGCACGGCGGGAAGGTCGTTGCGCTGCCAGGCCCGGCGGGCGGCGGCTTCGCGCACGAACGACTCCTTCGGGAACTGCTTCTGCGCCTGCTCCAGCACCTCGCCGGCGAGGGC
>JAGQOI010000474.1 GCA_020427625.1 Phycisphaerales bacterium
CGCACTCATCGACGATCCCGCGCCGTACGTCAGGCCCTCGTCGCTCCGCACCCGCTGCATGATGCGGCTGGAGAAGCCGTTGCCGCCGAGGATCTGGTTCATCACCATGATCGCCAGCCGGTCCGGATCGTCGCGACGGATCCCCCGCATGCCGATCGACACGCCCGCCTGCGGGAAGTCCTTCTCGACCGCACGCACGCCCGGCTCCACGTCGTGCGGGACGTCGGGCGGATCGGCGACCGGCGGGCCCGGCGCCCAGTCGGCCAGCGCGGCACGCAGGGTCGCCAGCATCGCGTCGGGCTCGAAATCGCCCGACACCGCGATGACGAGGTTGCCGGGATGGAAGATCGTCGCGTGCATCGAACGCAGATCCTCGATCGTCATGCCCTGCACGTCGTCGAGCACCGGCTGACGCCCGAGGTACGAGTCGGCGCCGTACATGAGCCCATCCCACTCGCGCCCCAGCACGGCGCCGATCGTGTCGTTGCGCTGACGCAGACGCTCGATGACCTCGGCCTGGTACGTCGCGAACCGCGCCTCGTCGAACGCCGGCGTCCGCAGCATGTCCATGAACAACGCGAACGCGCGGTCGAAGTTCGACGACAGCGCGTTGAGCGACGCGAACGAGGTCGTGTCGCCGGCGCCCGTCGCGGCCAGTGCGGCGAGGTCGTCGAACCGGTCGTCGAGAACCTTCGGAATGAGCGACGTCGTCCCGCCGCGACGCAGCATCGCGCCCGTCGCCTGCGCGAGACCGGTCCGGTGCGGCGGATCGAGGTACGACCCGCCGCGGAAGGTCATGGTGAGCTGCACGAGCGGGAACTCGTGCGTCGGCGCGAGGTAGACGACGACGTCGCCGATCTCGTGACGGTAGTCGGCCGCGCGAGGCGGATCGAACCGCAGCGGCGGATACACGAGCTGTTCGGGTCGATCCGGGATCGAGGCGCCGGCGGCCGGCGTGACGAAGGCGCCGGCGCCGAGCGTCGCGAGGAGCGCGACGCCGGTCGTGAGAAGATGGGTGCGGGTTCGCATGGTCACTTGCCCTCCGGCGCATCGGCCTCGAGGGCGGCCTTGTGTTCGCGGAGGCGCTGGAGGACGTACTCCAGCGCCGGCTTGTGTTCGGACGGCAGGTTGTCCATCTGCGACCGGAGTCCGCTCAGCACGATGTCGCATTCGCCCGGCGTCTCGATGAGCAGCAGTCGTCCGAGCATCTGCTTGATCTGCGGACGCAGCGCGGGCGGGAACTGCGCGAGGTCGGCGTCCTCCTGCGTCCCGCTCGCCCGCGTGAACACGGCGACGGTGCGGTTCGTGTCGACGAGATAGGTGCGGGCGACCCGCATGATGTCCTCGGCGGTCACCGCGGCCTGCTTCGCCGTGCTCTCGTTGAGGTACTCCCAGCCGCCCAGCGCCTCGAAGTAGCCGAGCTGGATCATGAGCGCGAAGTTGCTCCGAAGACGCCGATACGAGTTCGCGACGAGCCGGTTCTTCACGCGCTCGAGCTCGAACGACGCGACCGGCTGGTTCTGGAGGCGGTTCACCTCCTCGTACCAGGCCTGCTCGATCTTCTCCGGCGGCGTGTCGCCGCGCGCCTCGCCGCTGAACGAGAAGGATCCCGCATAGCGCCGGCTGTCCTGGCCCGCGCCGACGTTCGTCGCGATCGCGTCGGCACCGTCCACCATGCGGGCGTACAGGCGACCGGTGCGCCCGTTGAGGATCTCGGCGAGCACGTCGAGGGCGAACGCGTCGGGATGGTTGAACGGCACCGAGTGGTAGCGGATCTCCACCTGCGGCGGACAGTCGCACGACCCGAGCAGACGCATCTCCGCGTGCTGGGGAACCTCGAGCGTCACGACCGGCGGCGGCGGCGCGTCCGCGGCCTCGAGGCGGCCGAAGTACTCCCGCAGCATCGGCTTCACGACGGCCGGGTCGAAGTCGCCGACGATGACGCCGACGAGGTTGTTCGCGCGGTAGTACGTGTTCCAGTGCCGGCGCGCGTCCTCGATGGAGTAGCTGTTCAGATCGCTCGGCCAGCCGATGACCGGGAACGCGTACGGCGAGGACTGCCAGAACATCGCGTCGAGCTGCTCGTTGAACTCGCCTGTCGGCGTCGAATCGATGCGCTGGCGGCGCTCCTCGTGCACCACGTCGCGCTCGGCGTAGAACTCGCGGAACACCGCGTCGCTCAGACGGTCCGACTCCATCCACGCCCAGAACTCGATCTTGTTGCTCGGGATCGTCACGATGAAGAACGTGAGGTCGTGCGACGTGAACGCATTCATCTGCGAGCCGCCGATGCGCGAGTACAGCGTCGAGAACTCGTCCTTCACGACGACCTCGCGCTGCTCGTCCATCGCCGCCCGCAACGCCGCCCGCAGCGCCGTCATCTCGTCGGTGAACTCCGCCGGATCCCACGGATCGAGCACCTCGCCCCGACGCCACCGCTCGTACTGCTCCGACCAGATCAACGCGTTCAGTCGGTGACGCAGCTCGTGCTGGCGCGCCGCCAGGGCGGCATCGCGGGCGGCATCCGTCGTGCCGATCGTGCTCGTGCCCTTGAACATCAGGTGCTCGAAGAAGTGACTCAGCCCGGTGATGCCCGGACGCTCGTTCACGCTGCCGACCCGCGCCAGCCAGCCCGCCGCGATGTTGTTCGGCTCGTCCCGGCGAGGCACGAGCAGGAACTCCATGCCGTTGTCCAGCACGAACGACTCCGCCGCGACCTGCTGGCCCGCGGCACTCCATGTGAACACGCCCGCCAGCGCCGGCGCCGCGGCCCACAGCATCCATCGTGTCATGTCGGTCTCCACGTCTGTTCGAACCCGGGATCGGGAGGATCCCCGGGATGGTCCCACGTCGGGGGGCGGATTATAGGGCCGACGATGCGCCCGGTTGCGGGCGCCCGTCGCCGCGATCGCGCCGTTCCGCGAAAACGTCGTGCGGGCGATCCGGCGCGTCGTGTTAGGATGGTCCTCCCGATGAACCCCATGTCCGACGGCGGGTTCCGTCCCGATGCCGTCGCGGGGTGTGCCCTTGGAGAGGAGCCTTCGATGAGACGTCCGATCGTCATGCCGCCGTGGTGCGCCGTCGTCGCCGCCGTCGCCGCGCTGCTGGGAACGGTCGCGCCCGCGGTCGCCCAACTGCGGGTCGTGAACTACAACGTCGCCCACCTCGGCGGGGATCTCGACGCGCTGGAGGACGTGTTCGCGGCCCTGAACACCGACGATCGACCCGGCTTCGCGGTGGCGCCGCAGGTGTACGTGCTCCAGGAGGTGCGCACGAACGACGTGAGCACGATCCTCGCCCGCCTCAACGCCGCGTCGCCGCCCGGCGTCGTCTACTCGGTCGGCACGTACACGAGCATCGGCAACGAGGACGGCGCGGCGGGCGCGCAGGCGATGTTCTATCGCGCCGACACCTTCCAGGAGACGATCGCGCTGCACAAGGACATCTTCACGGGCGCATCCCGATACGCGGACCGGTGGCATCTCAGGCTCGTCGGGTACTCGAGCCCGGCCGCGTCGTTCTACATCTACTCGGCCCACCTCAAGGCCGGCACCGCGCAGGCCGACCAGGACGATCGCGCCGACGGCGCCGATGCGATCCGCGACGACGCCGATGCGCTGCCGAACGGAACGAACATCATCATCTGCGGCGACATGAACATCTACACGAACACCGAACCCGCGTACCAGCGGTTCATCAGCGCCGGCAACGGCCAGACCATCGATCCGCTCGGCAGCGGGTCGTGGGCCGGCGCCGCGAACGCGATCAAGCACTCGCAGTCCCCCCGCCTCCCGAACGTCGGAGGACTCACCGGCGGCGGCATGGACGACCGCTTCGACTTCCAACTGCCGTCCGGTGAACTGCACGACGGCGGCGGCATCGCACTGCTCCCCGGCGTCTACCGATCCGTCGGCAACGACGGCGCGCACTACAACGACTCGATCAACGCCGGCAACAACACCTACTACCCCGGCCAGACCTCGCGATCCAACGCGCTCGCCGACGACCTCTACAACGCCTCCGATCACGTGCCCGTCGTCGCCGAATACCAGGTCCCCGCCGTCATCGGCGCCGTGGCACCGCCCTCCTTCGGACGCGTCCTCCAGAACGCCGCCGCGACCGTGACCGTCGTCATCACCAACGATGCCGCCGTCATCGTGCCCGAAGGCGCCGACGAACTCGACTTCACCGTCGCCGGAGCGAACGGGATCGGCGGCACGTTCGGCGGATCCGTCCTCGCGGGCGGCGGCGCGGCCGTGCACGTCCTGCCCATCGATACCGCCGCCTTCGGACCCGTCAGCGGCACGATCAACGTGACCTCCGCCAACGAGGCCGTTGAGGGCTCGCCGACGGTGCTCGGTTCGAGCGGCACCGTCGTTCGACACGCCGCGCCGTCGTTCTCCGGACGCGCGCCCATCGTCGACGTCATCGTCGACCGCACGTTCGAGGCCGACTCGGGCGTGCGGACCATCGAGGTGGACGTGCACAACCTCGGCTTCGACGCCCTCCAGGCGCTGCTCGACATCGACGCGGTGTCGAGTCCCGATGCCCCGTTCAGCTACGTCGGCGGCGACGCGGCCGACATCGGTGCCGCGCCCGTCACCCTCACGTATGCCGTCGACACCGCGGGCCTCGCGCCCGGCGTCGTCGAGGCGACGAGCACGCTGCTCGTGAGCGACGAGGACCTGCCCGGCGAGATGCAGACGCTCCTGTCCGTCACCTTCAGCGTGACCATCGAGGGTGATGCGCGTCCGATCCCGGGCGATCTCGACGGCGACGGCGTCGTCGGACCCGCCGATCTCGCGATCCTCCTCGCGGCCTGGGGCAGCGATGATCCCGATGCCGATCTCGATGACGACGGCGCCGTCGGGCCGACCGATCTCGCCATCCTGCTCGCGAACTGGGGCTGAGCGTGGCGATGCGATCGAGCCTGAAGGTGCTCGCCCTGCGGGTGGTCGTGACGATGCTCGTCGCCTGCGGGCCGCTCTGCGGATGCGGATCGGTCACGCTCGTCGTGTCCCTCGACGAAGCGCTTCGCGCGACGTCCACCGTCGTCCCCGTCGAGGTTCGCGGCATCGTCGGCGCCGGCGCGGCGCGGGACGTCCTGCGCACCACGTTCGAGCCCGGACACGTCGGGCCGATCGTGCTCGAGCCCGGACATCCGCTGCGCGAGCGGTGGCGTGACGAGGGCGTGCGCCGCGCGCGGGTCACGGCGGACATCCCCGGCGTCGACGAGACGAGACAGACCGTCGAGGTCGATCTCGATCCCGCGGCATGGACGGCGGGACGCGTCGAGGTGCGCGTCGGCGCGCGCGGCGTCCGGGTCGTCACGCCGCCGCGATGACCGGCGCGCGAGCCGCCTGCGGGCTTCGTTGGGGCGTTGCGCCGGGTCCGACGCCGTTTTCGCCGGAATTTTCGGCTGTTGCCGGACTCTCAGCCGAGGTAGGATTGAGGTTCGCGCGTCCTCAACCGACGCGAGAGTCGCGTGCCCTGGATGGTGGCGCCCGACGTTGGGAGGCAGGGGTCGTCCCGGATCTGAGAGAGGTCACGACGCATGAGTCCGAGGAAGAGTGTTCGTCCGCTGATACTGCGCCATCGTGCCATGACGCCCTGCACCATCGTGCTCGTGACGATGGGCGCGCTCGCCGGAGGGGTCGATGATCCGACCGGATCCACCTTGTGCAGCGGCGCGGCCGAGGGGCCATGCTTCGCCGGACTCGGCGATCTGCCCGGCGGCGGCCAGGGCAGTCAGGCGCTCGGCATCGCCGCATCGGGCTCCGCCGTCGTCGGTCAGAGCCAGTCTCAGACCTCCGGCGAGGCGTTCCGCTGGACGGTCGCCGGCATGGAAGGCCTCGGGTTCGTCGCGAACGGCTCGAACAGCCGCGCCATCGCATCGTCCGCGGACGGCAACATCATCGTCGGCGCAGGGACCGATCAGCTCGGCTTCGTGCAGGCCTTTCGCTGGACCTCTCACGACGGCATGCAGGCGCTGCCGACGCTCGACGGCGGCGCGGAGTCCAGCGCGGTCGCCGTGAACGGTGGCGGAACCATCGCCGTCGGATGGTCGACCTACATCGACGGATCCACCGAAGCGCAGGTCTGGCGCGAGAAGGAAACGACCGGACTCGGCGACCTGCCCGGTGGTCTCATGACGAGTCGCGCGGCCGCGCTGTCGGACGACGGTTCGGTCGTCGTCGGCTGGGGCAATTCGGGTGTCACCGAGGCGTTCCGCTGGACCGAGGACGAGGGCATGGTCGGGATCGGTTTTCTGCCCGGCGCGATTCTCAACGGCAGTCAGGCGTTCGGGGTGTCGCAGGACGGCACGCACGTCGTCGGCATGTCATGGTCGCCCACCGGCATCGAGGCATTCCACTGGTCGGCGGCGGGCGGCATGGCGGGCCTGGGCGATCTGCCGGGCGGGAGCGCGCTCGATTTCAGTTTCGCCTTCGATGTGTCGGCGGACGGTCGGGTGATCGTCGGTCTCGGCCAGGACGACGACGGCGGTGCTGCGGTGATCTGGATGGATGGCGTGATCCACCGTCTCCAGGACGTTCTGGAGGACGAATACGGTCTCGTGTTGCCCGGCTGGCATCTCGCCGAGGCGAAGGCGGTCTCGGCCGACGGCCGCACGATCGTCGGGATCGGCTATCACGACGATCTGCCCGAGGGCTGGATCGTGCGTCTGCCGGGCCCGTGCACCATCGACCTCGACGGCGACGGCCTGATCGACACGACCGACCTGAACATCGTGCTGGCGAACTGGGGCGAATCGGGCGGCATCGCCGACCTGAACGCCAGCGGCCTCGTCGACGCCGCCGACCTCACCATCATCCTCGCCAACTGGGGCGAGTGTCCCTGACGGACCCGCCGCCACGCACCCACCATCTCACGCGCGGCCAGTCTGGGACAGTTCCCGGAACTGTCCCAAATGTGGATAACTCAGTCTGGGACAGTTCCCGGAACTGTCCCAACTGCTCTCGCGCGTCATCCCGGCGAACTGGGCGCGTGTCCCAGACGGACCCGCCTTCACGCCCGACCGCACGCGCGGCCAGTCTGGGCCAGTCTGGGACAGTTCCCGGAACTGTCCCAA
>JAGQOI010000475.1 GCA_020427625.1 Phycisphaerales bacterium
AGATCGCGCACGAGCACCGACGCGAACTCGCGCAGCACGAACGATCGGGCGGCCAGCGCGTCGAGCAGCGTCTGGTGCGCGTACGCCGACACCTCGACCCGCGGCTCGCAGCCGCGCGATTCGTAGAAGTCGATCATCGCGTCGACCTCCGCGGCATCGACCGGCCCGTTCATCCCCACGCCGTACGCCTGGCTCGCCCACGTGCCGACGCCCGCGAAGCACATCATCCCGCCCGCGAACGGCACCGCCTCGTCCGAGACGCGGGCCACGCCCACGGCGATCCGCTCCTCCTCGAGACGCGCGATGGCGGGAAGGTCGAGCATGATGCCGAAGATACCGCGATGCGTGGTTCGGAGCGACCCGACCCGCGCGGCTAGAATCACGTCATGCCCGCTCCGCGCACCAAGGTGCTCGTCGCCATGTCCGGCGGCGTGGATTCCTCGGTCGCCGCGGCTCTGCTCCTCGAACAGGGCCACGACGTCGTCGGCTGTTTCATGCGCCTCGGATCCCCCGGCGAGACGTTCGACGAACTCGAACCCTACGACTCCGCCGGCGTCGCCTGCGACCCGACGAAGATCCGCATCGGGAAGCAGGGGTGCTGTTCCATCAACGACGCGGCCGACGCGCGCCTCGTCGCCGCGAAACTCGGCATCCCCTTCTACGTCTGCAACTTCAAGAAGGACTTCGGCCGCATCATCGACTACTTCGTCGGCGAGTACAACGCCGGACGCACGCCCAACCCGTGCGTCCGCTGCAACGACTGGCTCAAGTTCGGCAAGCTCCACGACTACGCGAAGCAGATCGACGCGTCGTTCGTCGCGACCGGACACTACGCCCGCGTCGATCACGCCGATCCCGACCGCCCGCGCCTTCTGCGCGGACTCGACCATGCGAAGGACCAGTCGTACTTTCTCTTCGGCGCTCCGCGCACACGCCTCAACGAGATGCTCCTGCCGATCGGCGGATACCGCAAGACGCGCGTCCGCGAGATCGCCGCCGCGCTCGACCTGCCCGTCTTCGACAAGCCCGACTCGCAGGAGATCTGCTTCGTCCCCGACAACGACTACGCGGGACTCGTGCGCCGACGCGCGCCCGACGCCGTCGAACCCGGACGCATCGTCGACACCGACGGCGCGGTGCTCGGCACGCACGAGGGACATCAGCACTTCACCATCGGCCAGCGCCGCGGCCTCGGCGTCGCGCTCGGCTACCCGATCTACGTCGTCCATCGCGATCCCGTCACGAACACCGTCACCGTCGGCGGACGCGACGACCTCGCCTCCGCCGGCTGCACGGCGAGCGAGACGAACTGGTTCGTCGATCCGCCCGCCGAGTGGCGCGACTGCACCGTGAAGATCCGCTCCAACGCGCCGCCCGTCCCCGGACGCGTCCGCGCCCTCGACGACCGACGGTGCGACGTCCGCTTCGCGACGCCGCAGGACGCCGTCGCGCCGGGACAGGCGGTCGTGTGCTACGACGACGACGTCGTCCTCGGCGGCGGCTGGATCGACGATGTGACGGACGAGAACCCCCGTGACCCGTGAGGTCCTGACCCGCGAACGCTGGATGGACGCCGACGCCGGACGGACCGCACGACGGCGCCGGATCCGGCGATGGATCGGGTGGATCGCCGCCGTCGTCGTCGGCATCGCCGCCGTGCAGGTGCTTGTCCTCACGCGGGTCGTCGGCGCCACGCCCGGCGCGATCGCGATCGGACTCGTCGTGACGATTCCCTATCTCGTGCCGATCGCCCTCATCGCGCTCGCCTGTCGACATGACGCGGCCATCGATGCCGGGAACGCGACGGTCGAGGGACGACGACGCTGCCGCGCGTGCGGACACTTCATGCCGATGTCGCAGACCCGCTGTCCGGAGTGCGGCGTCGGCGGCGACGATGAGGTCACCCGCCCGCGCGATCTGTCCGGCGCATGACGTCAGGCCGAGCCGGATCGCCGCGCCGTCGTGACGCCGAGTCGTTCGAGATGGTCGGGCAGGGCGCGGAGGATGCGGGCGAGCCCGCGGTATTCGACCGCCCGGGCCGCGTCGGCGGATGACATCCACCACCGGTCACGCCGCGTCATCTCCGGCCAGGAGTCGAGCACGAGCGTGACCCGCATCGGGTAGACGAGGATGGATCGCGTCCGCAGGCCCCGGGTGATCATGAAACGCCCGATGGATCGATCGTCCACCACGCCGATGACGCCGGCCTCCTCGAAGGCCTCGTTCGCGGCGGACGTGTGGGCCGCCCAGCCGGACGCGATGTGACCCTTGGGAACGATCGCGCGACCGCGCCCGGTCGTGACGAGCAGCACCTCGACGCGGCCGCGCCGACGCCGGTACGGCACCACGCCGGACTGGATGATGGTCTGCCGCCGCGCGGGCTCGCTCGCCGCCATGGCCGGACCTCCGCGTGACGGTCGTCGGCGACCATCACCCGGATGTCATCGGTTCGCGGCGGCCGGTCGCTGAAATCCCGGCGGCGCCAACGGGTGAATCGGCGCGGGTATCGACTCGTGCGTCGTCGGGCGGTTCATGTCGTGAATCCGCGGCGCGGCAGTCGATCAGGCCGTCGGCGCGAGCGTCGGTTCGGCGGCGCCGGCCGGCGCGGTCTTCAGGCCGAGCGCCGCCTGGAGGTCGAGCACGAGGCTGAGCAGCAGGGGGACGAGGACGATCGTGAAGATCGTCGACACGAGGAGTCCGCCGAGCACGACGGAACCGAGCCCGCGATAGAGCTCCGACCCGGATCCGGGCATGAGCACCAGCGGCGCCATGCCGCCGAGCGAGGTGAGCGTGCTCATGAAGATCGGGCGCACGCGGGTGCGGACCGATTCGGAGATGGCTCGACGCGCCGGCAGCGGCTCGGTCACGCCCGCGACGTCGTCCGCGCGGCCGAGCATGAAGTTCTGCGCCTGGTGCACGATGAGGATCGCGTTGTTCACGACGATGCCGATGAGGATGACGAACCCGAGCATCGTGAGCACGTCGAGCTTCTGGATCGGCATGTACGGGTCCATGTAGCTCCAGATCGACACCGCGTACAGGGCCGCGAAACCGCCGAGGGTCGCGAGCGGCACGCTGAACATGATCACGAACGGCTTCGCAAAGCTCTGGAACAGCACGCACATGAGCAGGTACACGACGACGAGGGCGAGCACGAGCGAACTGTTCATCGTGCCGAGCACCGTGCCGTCGCCGAGCAGGGCGAGGCGCACGGATTCGAGCTTGCTCGCCGAGCCGGCGAACGTCGTGCCGACGTCGTGGGCGATCGAGCCGCGCGTGCGCATCTCGTCCAGCATCGCGCGGATCTCGTCGATCGCCTGCCCGAGCGGCAGGTCGGACGGCGGCGTGAACTGGAGCGTCACCGAGCGCTGGCGCCCGACGTGATTGATCTGCGGCGCGGAGGTGACGCGCCGGAACGTCGCGACGGTCCGCAGCGGCACGACCGCGCCGCTCGTCGTCGCCATCGGGATGTCCTCGAGCTGACCGATGTAGCGGCGGTCGACCGCGTCGGACGCGATGAGCTTGAGGTCGATGCTGTCGCCCGCGATCCGGTACTCGCCGATGATCGCGCCGTCGCCGTTCGCCTGGACCGCGAGCCCGAGGTCGCTGGGCGTGAGGCCGAGGTCCGCCAGCGCCCGCCGGTTCGGCACGACCTGGATCTCCGGCCCGAAGATGTTGAAGTTGCTCGGACTCGGCTGGATCGTCCCCCAGCCGTAGGTCTGACCGAGCTGCTGGTACACCGCCGAGGCCGACGCGGTGACCTGGTCGAGGTCGTCGCCGGTGAGATCGATCTTGATCGCCGAGCCCGTCGAGCCGCCCAGCCGGAACAGCGGCACCTGGAACGCGAACCCGAGCACGCCCGGAATCACCTCGCTGCGCGTCGCGTGACCGAACAGCGGGATGACGTCCGCGACCTTCTCGGCGTCCTCCGCGATCGCGCCGTGGAACATGATGCCCTCGAGCCCGACCACGAAGTAGTTCTCGATCGGCGGCGGAACGACCGGATCGCCGGGCTGCTGCGTCATCCAGTTGAACGTCGGAATCGGCGGCAGGTTCGCGACGGCGCGGGCCCGCTCCGCCGAGCCCGCCGGGAAATCCCCGGCCTCCCAGAACGGACGGATCGTCTCCTCGATCCGTCCGCCGATCACGGCCTGCTGGTCGAGGTTGTAGCCCGGCGGCGGAATGAGGAGCCCGAAGACGAGGTTGCGGTTGCCGGTGGGGAGGTAGTCGGCCGGCGGCATGAGCATCGTGCTGCCGATGATCGACGCCGCCGTGAGCACGATCACCACGACGAGACGCACGATCACGCTCCCGCACATCGCGTGAATCGCCCACGCCGCGACGTCCGGAATCCGGTGCAGCGCGGCGCCGAACGCGCGCAGCGGCCAGAGCGCGGCTCGCACGATGCGCCGCCAGCCGGTCGGCGGCGGCGCGGCCCGCATCGGCCGGAGCACGCGTGCCGCGGCGACGGGAATGACGGTGATCGACACGACGAGGCTGAGTCCGACGGCCGCGCAGATCGCCAGCGCGATGTCCCGGAACAGTTGTCCCGCCTCGTCCTGGATGAGGAGGATGGGGATGAACACGACGATGGTGGTGAGGGTCGAGGCGACGATCGCGCCCCAGACCTCGGTGGAACCGTCGAGCGCCGCCCGCGCGGGTCGCTTGCCCATCTCCAGGTGTCGGAAGATGTTCTCCAGCACCACGATGGCGTTGTCGACGACCATGCCGACCGCGAACGCCATGCCCGCGAGGCTGATGACGTTGATGGTTCGTCCGAGCGCGACCATGACGACGATGGCGCCGATGACGGAGATCGGGATCGCCAGCGTGATGATGCCGACGGACCGGAGGGAGCGGAGGAACACGAGCAGCACGATGACCGCGATGCCGCCGCCGAGCCAGATGTTGTCGAGGACGAGGGCGAGCGCCTCGTCGATGTAGATCGTCTGGTCGTAGACCTGCCGGAGCGTCAGGCGATCGTCCGGTCCGAGCCCGAGTTCGCGCGCCTTCGTCTCGAGCACGCTGCCGGGCGCATCGAGCGCCGTGACCACGGCCCGGATGCCGTCCATGACCTCCATGACGTTCGAGCCGACCTCCTTCTGCGCGTTGATCGCGATGACGGGTCGTCCCTTCGAGCGGACGAACGTGCTCGCCTCCTTGTACGTCTCGACGACGTCCGCGAGATCGCCGACGGTGACGGGCCCGGCGTCGGTCTGCGCGACGACCGTCGAGGTGACGCCGCTCACCGACTCGTACTGGCTGACCGTCCGGATGCGCACGTCGAACTTGGCGTCGGGCACGCGTCCGGCGGAGACGTTCGTGTTCGTCCCGCGGATCGCATCGGCGAGCTGGGTCGGCGTGATGCCGAACTGGGCGAGCCGGCGAGGGTCGAAGCGGATCTGCGTCTCGCGCTCGCGCCCGCCGAGCACGTTCACCTCCGACACGCCGGGCACGCGTTCGAGCACGGGCTTGATCCGGTCCTCCGCGAAGTCCTGGAGCGTGCGGATGTCGAGGTTCGGGTCCGTCGTCCCGAAGATGATCCACGCGATGTAGTCCTGGTTCTCCGGGTCGGTCGCCGAGATCACCGGCTCGTCGACGTGGTCGGGGTACTCCGGCACCTCGCGGAGCTTGTCGCTGACCTCCCGCAGAGCCGCGTCCTTCGACGTGCCGACCACGAACTCCAGCCGGATGCTGCCGACGCCCTGCTGGCTCTGGCTCGTCATCGACCGCAGACCGGTGAGGCCCTGGAGCTTCTCCTCCTGGCGCTCGATGATCTCGCGCTCGACCTCCTCCGGACTCGCGCCCTCCCAGAAGGTCGAGACGCCGATGATCGTGTCCTCGACGTTCGGCGTGAGCTGGATCGGAATCCGCTTCAGCGCGATCAGACCCGCCATCATGAGCAGCACGACGCCGACCGCGACCGTCACCGGCTGGTTGATGATCCCCCGCAACGGATTCACGGCGTCACCTCGTCGACCGACCCGCCGGTCGCGCTGCGTGTCGAATCACTCGTCGAACCGGTCGTCGCGCCATTCGTCGCTTCGCTCGCGGCGCCGCCCGTCGCCTCGCCGACCCGCTCCGCGCCCGCGTCGATCGGCCGCACCGGCGTCATCGGGAACAGACGCTCATTGCCCTCCACCACGAC
>JAGQOI010000476.1 GCA_020427625.1 Phycisphaerales bacterium
GATCGAGCACCAGGCGCACCGCCTCCGCGACGTCCACGCCCTTCCAACGCTCGCGGGCGAGCGCCTCGTGCGTCCGGGCCATCGCATGCAGGCGGCCCTCGAGTGCGATCCGGAACTCCTCCTTCGTGCTCGCGCCCTCGAGCGTCTGACCCGCCAGCGCGATCACCGCGGCGAGCGTGTTCTTCACGCGATGATCCAGCTCGTGCATCATGAGACGCTGACGCGCCTCGGTGCTCTCGCGCTCCGCGATGCTCTCCCGCAACGCGACGTTCGCCGCCTCCAGCTCCGAGGTCCGGGCGGCGACGGCCGACTCGAGCGACGACCGCGCGGCCTCGACGTCGTCGACCATCGCGTTGAACGCGCCCGCGAGCGCCGCCAGCTCGTCGGAGCCCGGCACCGCGACCCGCGTCAGCGCACCGGCGCCGACCCCTCGCGCCGCCGCAAGGAGCTGGTTGATCGGGCCGGTGATGCGCCGCGACAGCAGCAGACCGATGACGCTCGCGCCCACGAGCGAGATCGCGCCCAGTCCCCACAGCCGGCGCTCCGCCCCGCGAATGACCGCACGGGCCGTCGCCTGCCCCACGGCGACCTCGTCCTGCTCGTGCACGATCAACTCGGCGAGCGCGGCGACGACGTCATCGACCGTCGCTTCGAAGTCGGGAGACGGGACCATCCGCTCCGGCGTGGCCGCGCCGCCCGCCTCGACGACCCGATCACCCATCTCGGCGATCCGCTCGACGCCGATCTCGATCCGCCGGAACAGCGCGGCCTCGACCTCCTCTCCCGGACGATCGAGGTGAGCGACGGATCGGAACCGGGCCATTCGGTCCGTCGCCTCGGCCAGGGCCGCCCGCCGCTCCTCCAGATCGCCCGACAGACCGCCGACCGCATGCTCGACCGTCTCGAGCGCGGCGCGATGGACCACCGCCTGGAGGGCCTGGATCTCGAAGAGCGCCGGGCCATGGAAGTCGCCGATGTCGTCAAGGCCGCGCCGAAGGGGCGCGATCGCCAGGATGGTCGCGACGGAGATCGCGGCTCCGAAGGCGAGGAATGCAAGAACGAGCGTGCGCGCGATGGTCATCGACCTGCCTCGACCTCCCCACCTCCGGGCCGGCCCCCGCCTCGGGTCCCGGCAGCATCGCCGAGCGCTCCACCCGAGAGTCTATCGCCTCGAACCCGGTCCGGAGGCCCGAGACGCCGGGCTCGACCGAAATCACGACCGATTGGTGGACATTGCGCGGAGATCGCGCCCCGGCGCATCCGATCCTCGACCGAACGGGCCTTTCGGTCGGGGGAGAACGGTGCTAGACTCCTCTATTCACCATCGGAGACGTGGATGAGCCTCATGGACAACATGGTCGCCCTCTTCCGGGTCGATGCTCAGGTCCGCGCGTTGCGCGGACGCGTCGACTCCGCCCGCCGCTACTTCGACGCCCAGGAACGACAGCTCGCCGAGCTGTCGTCGCGCATGGCCGAGTTGAAGGCCCGCCGCCGACAGGTCGCCGCCGCGGCCGGTCTGCTCGAGAACGAGGTCGCGACCGTCGACGAACGGATCGAGAAGCTCCGCAAGGAACTCAACACGTCGGCGTCCAACAAGCAGTACAGCGCGGTTCTCGCGGAGATGACCACCATCAAGGAGAACCGGCGCGGACTCGACGAGAAGCTCCTCGCCGAAATGGTCCAGGCCGAGAAGCTCGACGGCGACATCGAAGCCCTCGAGGGCGAGGTCGCCGAACGCAAGGGCGTGCGCGACGTCGCCAAGGCCCAGTTCGACGAACGACGGGCCGAGGTCGCCGAGCGGCTCGCCGAACTCGAGGTCGAACGGTCCGTGAAGGCGGCGGCCGTCCCTCCGTCGGAACTCGAAACCTTCGACGAACTCGCCGACATGTACGACGGCGAAGCGATGGCGATCCTCAACGAGGTCGACCGGCGACGCCGCGAGTACGCCTGCGACGCCTGCCACGTGCACGTGCCGTTCGAGACACTCTCGCAACTGCTCGGCGGCGGATCGAGCCTCGTCCGCTGCAGCGCCTGCGGCCGCATCCTGTTCCTCAACGACGAACTCCGCGGCGCGATCACGACGAAGCGCTGAGCCGCGCCGCATTCGTCCAACGCACCGACCGCGTGATCGACCTCAGCCGTCGACGTCGCCGAACAGTTCCGGCTCGTCGGGCCGGCGGGGCGGACGGTCCTGGAGCTGGGCGAGTTCCTCCTTGAACTCCGCGATCGTGCCGAAGTTGTAATACTCGCTCGCGAATCGGATGTAGGCGATCTCGTCGACGTTGCGCAGGTGTTCGGCGACGCAGCGACCGATCTCGGTGCTCGGCACCTCGCGGTCGAAGCGCCGGTGGATCTCGTCCTCGACGACCCGGACGACCTCGATCTTCCGCTCCTCGGAGATCGGACGCTTGCCGCACGCGGCCTGGATCCCGCGCAGGATGTTGTCCGGGTCGAAGGCGACCCGCGTGCCGTCCCGCTTGACGACCATGAGCCGCGCGGTCCGCTCGACGCGCTCGTAGGTCGTGAACCGGCGGCTGCAGTCGCAGCACTCGCGTCGGCGTCGAATGCACAGTCCGCCCTCCGACGAGCGGCTGTCGATCACCTTGTCTCGATTCGCGGCACAGTACGGGCAGATCACGGACGGTCTCGCTCCCGCGGCCGGCGACCCGTGCGGCGTCATCCCACCAAATCTGGGAGCGGGCCGGGCC
The DNA here is from genome assembly GCA_020427625.1 of Phycisphaerales bacterium. Lineage (GTDB taxonomy): Bacteria > Planctomycetota > Phycisphaerae > Phycisphaerales > SM1A02 > JAGQOI01. The sequence continues at coordinate 2,709 of JAGQOI010000476.1, forward strand.
ATCGGACCGAGGGATGGTATCTTCCGAGGGATGCCGACGGGCGTCAACCGACCCCCGACGCCGGCGGCCGCGGCGCGTGAATCCGGGCGATTCCGGTTTGCCGGGGGGCGGATGAGGGGGTACTGTACTCTGCACGATTGGGCGGCGCACGCCGTGCGCCGCTCATCGAGGCTGTATCGAGGCGGAAGGAGCGAATCGTGTTCACACACGACCAACGCAAAGAAGATGGTGCCCCGCACGGGGTCTCGGTCTCTTGATGCGCCCCGCCTCGACGTTCACCCGCAATCCGATCCGCCGGGAATTCCCTTCGTGACGGCATCCCGCCGCCCACCCGTCGCGTCATACTTCTACGAGGACCGTACCCATCGCACGTAAACGCTTCTTCAGGCCCCAGGAAAACGTCCGTCGCGGCCCGCGCATCAACGATCGCATTCGCGTCCGCGAGGTTCGACTCGTCGACGAGAACGAACAGATGGTCGGCGTCGTCGAGACGCGCGAAGCGCTGCGCATGGCCCAGGACGCCGACCTCGACCTCGTCGAGATCTCGCCCAACTCCGATCCGCCGGTCTGTCGGATCATGGACTACGGCAAGTACAAGTACGAGCAGTCCAAGAAGGAGAAGGCCAACAAGGCCCGCTCCAAGGGCGGCGAACTGAAGGAAGTCCGCATGGGACGATCGATGAAGATCGATCCCCATGACGTGCAGATCCGCCTGAACCAGGCCCGTCGATTCCTCATCGAAGGCAACAAGGTCCAGATCGTCCAGAACTTCCGTGGCCGCGAGATGCACCACCGCGACCGCGGCAACGATCGCATGAAGGGCATCATCGACGCCCTCGCCGACCTCGGCAAGGTCGAGGTCCCCCCACGCTTCGCCGGACGACGCATGACGATGATCATCGCGCCCGACAAGGCCAAGGTCGATCGGTTCGTCCGCGAACTCAAGCGCAAGGGTGGCACGCTGCCCTCCGGCGACGACGCGCCGCCGCCGCCCATCGACGATGATCACGATGACGACTTCGACGACGAGATCGAGGACGAACTCGATCACGCCGACGCCGCCCCCGTCTCCGCGGAAACCACCGAGTCCTGACCTGCGCGTGCCGCGCAACCCGATGCCGGCACGTCCGATACGAACGACCACCGCCATGCCTCCGAGCGATCGGAGGCATGTTTTCGTTGGCTCTGCGCCCGATTGCGACAGATCCGGACGCGCCGGCCATCCCCATGAACATCTCGTGAATCACACGATCCCGCCTTGCCGCGGTTCCCACGGATTGGAAACTCCTTGCAAGAAACGGGCGTCGAATCCGATACACGGAGAGATAAGGGGCGGTGGGCGACCACAGCCAATCGGTGAACCAGGGACGAACCGGCGGACCGACGCCGCCGCGCGATCGGTGCGGACCACGTCAGGACGACGACTTCAGGGACGGGGCGACATGACTCGATTCGCGATCATCTCCGATATTCACGGCAACTTCGCCGCGCTGGAGTCCGTGCTCCGACGCATCGACCGACTTCGGGTCGATGAGATCATCTGCCTCGGCGACGTCGTCGGCTACGGACCCCGACCCGACGCCTGCCTCAACACCGTCATGCGCCGCTGCGCCCACGTCGTCCAGGGCAACCACGACGAAGCCGTGCTCGATCCCGCCGTCGACCGCGGCTTCAACGAGAACGCCCGCGCCGCCATCCGCTGGACCCGCAGCACCCTCGGACCCCTTCACCTCGACGCGATCTGCAACTTCCCCACCGCGCTCTACCTCGGACGCGACACCGTCTGCTTCCACGATACGCCCAACCGCGAGCAGACGAACTACCTCAACGGCGCCGGCGCGGCATCGCTCGCCTTCACCCGCCTCGATCGCCCGATCTGTCTCGTCGGTCACACGCACGTGCCGATGGTCTTCGAATGCGATGCGGCGGCGGGCCCGACGCCGGAGCCGGAGACGATCACGTGCCACCGTCCGGTCGACGCGATGCCGATTCCGCTTCGGGCCGACGGGCGGTACATCTGCAACCCGGGCTCCGTCGGGCAGCCGCGCGACGCGGATCCGCGGGCGAGTTTCGCGATCCTCGACCTCGACCGACGCTCGTTCACCGTGCACCGCGAGGCGTACGACATCGTCGCGACGCAGATGGAGACGCAGCGGGTCGGCCTCCCGCTCATCCTCGCCCGTCGCCTCGACGTCGGCGCCTGACCAACCGCGCGGCACTTGGGACAGTTCCCGGAACTGTCCCAAGTCGAGTTATCCACATTTGGGACAGTTCCCGGAACTGTCCCAAGGCGAGTGATCACATCCGGGTCATCCGCCGACGCAGGGCCCAACACCGCCGGGAGCGACGCCAGGTCGGCCGGTCCGACGTCGCCGTCGCCGCCCAGATCGGGCGGCATGCCGGGATCGTGCCCCTCGTCGCACTTGGGACAGTTCCCGGAACTGTCCCAA
>JAGQOI010000477.1 GCA_020427625.1 Phycisphaerales bacterium
TGCGGAGGTCGTCGAGCCGGTCGACGAGGAGCGACTCGATGGATGGTCCGAGTGCGCACTCGACGATGCGGGCGTGTTCGCGATCGGCGTCGATGGCGTCCGCGAGCAGGCCCCGCACGCCGGGAAAGCGATCGGCGTCCTCGAGCACGGTCTTCACCGCGTCGCCGAGACCCTCGCGGGCCTGCTGCATCTCCTCGAGCAGGTGGCGCCGGGACGCGAGGGACGCGCGTTCGTGACGCGCGTCGCTGACCTGTTCGCTCAGGGTCGCCTGCCGGTCGCCGAGGGACGCGACGTCGCGATCGTGCTCGGCGAGACGGTGTTCGAGCGCCTCGACGCGGGTCGCGGCTTCGGCGCGGGCGCGATCGGCGGTGCGCTGGGCGTCGGCCGCGCCCTCGCGCTCGCCGACGATCGCCTCGCGTCGTTCGGCGACGCGTCGGCGTTGCACGTCGAGTCGTTCGCGTCGTTCGTCGATGGCGGCGGCGCGGGTGTCGAGCTGGGATCGTTCGCGATCGAGGGCGGTGACGCGGTCCTGGTGTTCGCGGAGCGTGCGCCGTCCCTCGACGAGCGTGTCGTCGATGCCGGCGCGTTCACGGGCGAGGGCGGAGACGGTCCGTTCGAGCGTCGCGACGTGCGCGTCCATCTCGACGATGCGCTGATCGGCGGCGGCGGCTTCGTCGCGGAGCTGGTCGAGGCGTGCGCCGATCTCGTCGATGCGGGTCGCGTCGTCGGTGACCTGCTGTTCGGCATCGGCGATGTTGCGGGCGGTGAGTTCGTGTCGTTGTTCCGCCTGCTTGCGGGCGGCGGTCTGTTCGAGTCGTCGTTGTTCGAGCCGGCGCTGGTCCTGGAGGCGTTCGTGTCGGGTGATGTCCGCCTGCTGCTTCGCGTCCTCGGCTTCGCGGAGCGCGGTGGCGAGGGCCTGGCGGCGGCTCTCGAGCGCGGTGATCTCGCGGGTACGCGCCTCCAGCATGCCGACGAGTTCGTGGTAGGTGTCGAGGGCGACGTCGACCTGGAGCGACCCGGCGCGTCCGGCGAGGTCCTGGAACTTGCGCGCCTTCGCCGCCTGTCCGCGGACGATGCGGAGTCGGCGATCGGTCTGCGCGAGCTGTTCGCGGACGCGGATGAGGTTCGCCTCGGTGCGTTCGAGTTTGCGGGTCGCCTCGATCCGGCGGGCCTTGAACCGGGCGATGCCGGCCGCCTCCTCGAAGATGAGGCGTCGTTCGCTCGGATTCGCGAGGAGCATCGCATCGACCTTGCCCTGCTCGATGATCGAGTAGGCGTGCGTGCCGATGCCGGTGTCCATGAACAGTTCGCGGATGTCGCGGAGGCGGCACTTGCGGTTGTTGATGAGGTATTCGCTGCGTCCGTCGCGGTACAGGCGTCGCGCGACGTCGACCTCCGAGGCATCGACCGGGAGCGCGCGTCGTTCGGAGGGCAGTTGGGCGTCGGGACGGACGACGGGATTCTCGAAGGTCAGCGTGACCGTCGCGGATCCCACCGGCTTGCGCACGCTCGAACCGGCGAAGATGACGTCGAGCATCGCGTCGCCGCGGAGCGATTTCGCGGACCGCTCGCCGAGCACCCACTTGATGCCGTCGACGACGTTGCTCTTGCCGCAGCCGTTCGGCCCGACGATGCCGGTGATCGCCTCGTCGAAGGCGAATTCGGTCTGATCGGCGAAGGATTTGAACCCGGTGAGCGTGATCTTCGAGAGACGCATGCGCTGCGGACCTCCTGTCTCGACGAGGTTTCCTCCTGAAACCCGGGTCACCGCACTGGGGCGTACCGAACTCAATGTACCACAAGACCTCTCTTCGGCAACGGTCGGATCCGCACCGAAACTGTGGAAATCGTCGCGACGATCCGGCGAGCGGACGTCGACGGAGCGGCCGGGCTCAGCGCGACGGGAGCGGCGGCATCTCGATGCTTCCGAGGTCGCCGGACGGCGGGCCGCCGGCGTTCGGATCGAGGAAGTCGAAATCGGGATCCGAGCGCTCGTCGCCGAATTCGGGACGTTCGGTGATCGCGACGTCCTTCTCGCGCCGGAGGATCGCCGCGAGCACGCGGTCCTGTTCGGCCTTGAAGTCGACGGCGAGGTGCTTGTCGCGCCAGAGGCGATGGAGGATGCCGACGACCTGACCGTAGCTCATGTCGAGTCCCGGCTTGGGCTCGTCCGCGGAGGCGCGGTGACCGAGGAAGACGATGAACTCGTCGAGCTTCGGGCCGACGAGCTGGATGAGACCCTGCGGCGCGTCGGCGGCGCGGTAGTAGACCTCGAGGTTCGGATTGTCGGCCTGGCCGCGGATCATGAAGCGACCGGACCACGCCTCGGCCAGGATCGGTCGGGGGATCTCCAGCCCGGTGCCGAAGACGGCGATGCGAGGCTCGCCCGTCTGCGTGACGTAGATCATCGGGATCCGGGACGGGATGATGTCGAGCATGAACCGCCCGTTGACGTCGTAGTGTCGCATGAGCGGGTCGTTGCGCGTGATGAGCGCCTCGTAGGCCGCGAGACGGACGTCCACCGCGTCGTCGTCGAGCATCTCGCGCAGCGCGAGGTCGATGCGCGGGTTGAATCCCGCGTCCTCCAGCAGCCGGATCGCGCGAAGGCGGGTGTCCAGCGACGCGCTGTTCGCCATCTCGATGAGCGGCGGCACGACGAGGGCGTCGTTGAGCCGCGCGCCGGCCCGCAGCGCCGCCATGCGGGGCAACTCCTCGGAGAAGTCATACAGATCCTGGATCACCGGGATGACGCGCTTGCCCAGCGCCTCCCATCGCCACGACGCGTCCTGCGCCGAGCCCGGATTCGCCAGCAGCAGGCGCTTCGTGCTCATCGCGGTCGCCTCGGCGCCGGCCTGGTAGATCGACGTGTGCATGAGCAGTTCGACGAACTCCTGGGGTCGATCCCGGTACGACGGCGGGACGGTGATCTTGATGGTCTCGTCCGACTCGCCGTGGGCCGTCTCGTCGAGCTGTTTGGGCTCGCGCGGGAAGACCGTGTTCACGGCGTCCATGAGCACGCGCACCCGGTTGTACGACGGCGTCGAGAGCTGGAGCTTCATCGGGATGTTGCGCACGACCCGTCCGCCGTTCAGCACGCGTCCGCCCGTGCGCGACACCGTGTCGAGATTCACCGCGTCCGGATCGGCGAACGGATTGATGAGCACCGGGCCGCCCGCCTCGGCGACGTGGAAGGCCTGCCGACTGCCCGTCGGCGGAAGGCCGGGACCCGTCACCGGGCGCAACTCGGTCGTGTACAGCGTGCCGCCCTCGAGACTCGTCGTGCCCGTGCGCGGATCGGCGTACA
>JAGQOI010000041.1 GCA_020427625.1 Phycisphaerales bacterium
ATCGGCGGCGGCGAGCACGCGCCGTGCGCCTTCGAGCGTGATGGTCCGTGTCGCCTGCGTGGGCGCGCCGGCGGCCGACGCCGGGCCGCTCGGCGCCCCGGCGGCCAGGGCGACGAGGGTGCAGAGGCCGAGGATCGTGCAGCGCGTTCGCGTGATCATGGTGAGTCTCCGTGCATGAGGCGGCGCCGCGTCCGGAGGGTCCGGTCGCGCGGCGCGGGTGAAGAGGGCTGATGGTCGGTCGGTGCGGGCGGGCGAGGCGGGCTCACGGCACCGGCGGATCGAAGCGTGCCTCGCCGAGCAGCACTTCGGCCCAACTGCACCAGATCTGCACGCGGTCGATGTCCGACACGTAGGCCGGCACGGTGATCGAGCGGTTGAGGTGATCGCCCTTGACGGCGAGGCGCTGGAGCAGGTAGACGTTGCCGCGACGGTCGACGACCTGCCAGTGCGGCGCCGGCGTGTCCGGCACCACGAAGTCGTCCGAGAGCGTCAGGACGCATCGTCCATCCTGATGGTCGTGCCGGACGAAGCCGCGATTGGCCTTGGCGCCCTTGAACGCCGAACTGACCCGCGTGCCCCCCGCGTCGTCCTTGCCGCCGAGGTCGATCACCGTGTCGAATCGCGCCTCGCCCAGCAGCGTCTCGGCCCAGGCGCACCAGATCTGCACGGACGCGATGCTCGTGATGTACGACGGCACGGTGACGGCGCGGTTGAGCTTGTCGTCCTTCACGACGAGGCGCTGGAGGAGGTAGGTGTTCCCGGCGCGATCGACGATCTGCCAGTGCGGCGCCGGCGTGTCGGGCACCTTGAAGTCCGGCGACAGCGTGAGCACGTGGCGCCCGCCGTCGTACGAATGGGTCACGGTGCCGACGTTCGCCTTCACGCCGCGGAACGGCTGGCTGGTGTGCGCGGCGCCGTGCGCGGCTCCGGCGATCGCGATCGCCGCGCCGGCGGCGAGCAGGACGCGCCGCAGGCGGGTCGAGCGGTGCGTCGTCGTCATCATCGTCGTCGTCATCATCATGGTGGCCTCCTGGATGGGGTTCGCGGGCGACCGTTGGTCCGGGTCGCCGGAACGGTCGGCGGCATTGGATGACGACGGCGCCGGCAGGTTACGCGCCACGACCGCGACGACGGGCACGACGCATTCCGACGTAACCGGCGCGATGGATCGGCATCCATTGTCTCCGGCGCCGCCGGGTCTTCGGGCCCGGCGGCGCACCCAGGAGAATCACCGTGAAGGCAGTCGCCGTCTTTCCGACCCGGAAGCAGGTCAGCGTGATCGATCATCCGGAGCCGCGCGTCGAATCGTCGACGCACGTCAAGTTGCGGGCCGTCGCGATCGGCATCTGCGGGACCGATCGGGAGATCTGCGCCTTTCACTACGGAACGCCGCCGCGCGGGGCCGACCATCTCGTCCTCGGACACGAGATGCTCGGCGAGGTCGTGGAGGTGGGGTCGGACGTCCGGAACTTCCGGCGTGGCGACCTGGCGGTGCCGATGGTTCGACGTCCGTGCCGTCACGAGACCTGTCCGGCGTGCCGCGCGGGTCGACAGGACTTCTGCTTCACCGGCGACTTCACCGAGCGCGGGATCAAGCACCGTCACGGGTACATGGGCGAGTTCGTCGTGGACGACGAGCAGTTCATGGTGCCGGTGCCGCCCGCGCTGCGCGACGTCGCCGTGCTCGTCGAGCCGCTGACGATCGCCGAGAAGGCCCTGCTTCAGATCCGCGACGTGCAGAAGCGTCTGCCGTGGACCTGCCCGGTGCAGGCCGCGGCCGCCGGCATTCCGCATCAGTGTCACACGGCGCTCGTGCTCGGCGCGGGTCCGGTCGGTCTTCTCGGCGCGATGGCGCTGGTGGTCGCCGGCTTCCGCACGTTCGTGTACTCGCGCGAGCCGCTTCCGAATCGCAAGGCCGAGATCGTCTCGATGTTCGGCGCGACGTACGTGTCGTCCTCGGCGCACGACGTCGACGCCCTGGCGTCGATGGTCGGCTCCATCGACCTCGTCTACGAGGCGGTCGGCGCCGCTTCGCTCGCGTTCGACGTCATCCGGGTGCTCGGCACGAACGGCGTCTTCGTCCTCACCGGCGTCCCCGGGCGCAAGGCGCCCATCAGCATCGACGGTGAACTCATCATGCGGAACCTCGTCCTCAGGAACCAGGCCGTCTTCGGCACCGTCAACGCCGGACGCGACGCCTTCGAGGCGGCGATCGCCGACCTCTCGGTCTTCGTCGCCCGGTGGCCCGATGCCGTGCAGGCCCTCTTCACCAATCAACTCGCGATCGACGACGCGCCGGCCAAGTTGCTCGACGGACGCAACAGCATCAAGGACGTGATCCGATATGCATAGTCCAACCGAATGGCTCGAGACCGACGGGCTCGGCGGATTCGCCGGCGGCACCGTCGACGGCGTCCGCACCCGGCGCTATCACGGGCTCCTCGTCGCCGCCGCCACCCCGCCCACCGGACGCATGCTCCTCGTGAACGGACTCGACGCGGAAGTCATGACGCCCCGCGGACGCTTCGCGCTCACCGCGCAACGATACGCACCCGACGCCGTGCATCCCGCGGACGTCGTGCCCGTCGACGCCTTCACGGCCGAACCGTGGCCGACCTGGCGCTGGCGCCTGCCCGACGGCACGACGGTCGTTCACGAGCTCTTCATCGCGCGGGTCATCGCGCGGGCGACCTCGACCGTCGTGCTGCGCTGGCGCCAGGAATCGACCGAACGCGGCGTCATGCTCGGCGTGCGCCCCTACCTCTCCGGTCGCGACTATCACGCCCTCCATCATGAGAACCCGAACTTCCGCTGGGACTGCGAGGAGCGCGACGGCACCCATCGGTGGCAACCCTATCCGGATGTGCCGCCCGTCCACGTCCGGACCAACGGCGCCCGCCGCGATGATGCGCACTGGTACCGGCAGGTCCGCTACGCGGAGGAGCTGGCGCGTGGCTTCGAGTGTGACGAGGACGTCGCGGCGCCGTGCGTGTTCGAATACGACCTCGATGCCGCCGACGCCGTCATGATGCTGTCGACCCACCCCACGTCTCGCGCCGACGCGGCCGAGTCGGCGGTCGACACCGCGGCGCGCCATCGACGCGACGAGCTCGCGCGTCGCCGCGCGTTCGCATCACCGCTTCATCGCGCCGCCGACCAGTACATCGTCCGGCGGGGCGCGGGAACGAGCATCATCGCCGGCTATCCGTGGTTCACGGACTGGGGGCGCGACACGTTCATCGCGATGCGGGGCCTGTGCCTGACGACGGGACGGCTGGACGACGCGCGATCGATGCTCGTCACCTGGGCCGGCGCCATCTCGCAGGGCATGATCCCCAACCGCTTCCC
>JAGQOI010000478.1 GCA_020427625.1 Phycisphaerales bacterium
GGGTCACCACGGAGGCACGGAGGGCACGGAGGGGATTCAGAATGGGTTCGGACGCTTGATGCGGACGCGATCGATCGTTCGAGACGCGCCCGCGCCACCATTCCGAAACCCCTGTTTCCCCCCTCCGTGCCCTCCGTGCCTCCGTGGTGAAATTCTTTCGGTTGGCCTGAGAGATCCGGGCGGCTCGTGCAGAGAGGTGGTGAGGGGAATCGAGCCGGACGTCCGGCCGATCCGCAGAACCCGCCCGCAGAAACCACGAGATTCCACCAGAGGACACTCAGATGAACCCGCAGAACACCACGATCCGCTCCTTCGCTTCTTCCCTGACCCGCCGCTGGCGTGGCGCCATCGGTGCCGCGATGGTGGCCCTGGCCCTCGCGTCGCCGGCCGTCGCCGAGCGTGAGACGACGACCCCCACCGGCTGGTGGTGGCTCACCGGCGTCGACCTCGGGACCGTGAACGCCAAGATCGCCGAGGGGTACCGCATGACGGACGTCGAGATCGACGATCCCTTCGGCCCGACCTTCACGTGTGCCTTCGTCAAGAACACCGGCGTGCATGCGAAGGGCTGGTGGTGGTACTACAACATCTCCGCCGCCGAAGTCTCCCAGCACCTTGCCGCCCACAACGCCCGCCTCATCGACCTCGAGGTCGACTACATCAACGGCGAGCGCGTCTTCAGCGTCGTCATGGTCGACAACACCGGCGACAACCAGAAGGCGTGGTGGTGGTACCACGGCGCGACGTTCAACGAACTGCTCGACCTCGCGACCGCCAACGGCGCGCGGCTCATCGACATCGACTCCTGGGACGAGAACGGCGTCCGGAAGTTCGGCGGCGTGATGATCAAGAACAGCGGCGCCGATGCAAAGGCCTGGTGGGCCTATTCGAACATCGACCTCGCGACCGTCGCCAGCAAGCTCTCGGGCAACAACGCGCGGCTCATCGACATCGACGAGCGCAACCCGGGCACGTACACCGTCATCATGAACAAGAACACCGAGGGCTCGTACTGGTGGTACTACGTCAACACGACGATGGCCTTCCTGAACAGCCGGGCCGACCAGTACGGCGCCCGTCTCGTCGACGTCGAGCGCTACACGGTGAACGGCCAGACGCGGTTCATGGGCATCCTGCTCAACAACTCCAACGAGCTCGAGACCGAACTCGGCGATCTCATGCGGGACAACACCGACGACGGCGAGTACGGCTTCCGCCTGGAGCGGGTGAACGGCCCGACCATCGCGTCGATCATGCCCGACTACGTGTTCTATCCCGCGTCGACGGTCAAGGTCATGCATCACCTCGCCGCGATGTGGTTCGTCGACAACAACCCGGCGGTGACGCTGGCGACGCCGCTCACCGTGTACCCCAACGCGTCCGACTCCTGCTCGGACGACCACACTGGCCAGCCCTTCGTCATGGAGCCGCTCGGCGTCGTGCTCCAGGACATGATGTGGAACTCCGACAACCAGCGCACCAACGCGGTGGACGAGTACTTCGGACGTTCGATCATCAACTCGATCAACCACAGCGAGACCGGCATGAGCTGGGACACGATCATCCAGCACAAGCTCGGCTGCGGCGGCCCGAACAACGACCCGGCCAACGCGATGACGCTCCGTGACGTGAACATGCTCTACGAAGCCGTCGCGAAGGGCGAGGTCTTCAGCACCGACGCGATCCGGGACCAGTTCTACTCGCTCATGATCGACACGAACTGGTTCAGCGACCTGATCGACGCCGAGGCGCCCGCCGACCTGGCCGCGTCCGACCTCGCCGAGTTCAAGTCGCTCGTCCGCATGGCCCGCAAGGCCGGCAACATCTCGCCCGACGCGTCCGGTCACGAGTACCGCTCCGTCGCCGGCTACCTGAGCCTGCCCGAGCCGGAATGCCTGGGTGGACGTGACCTCGAGTACGTGTTCTCGATCTTCTACGACGACGTCATCATCAGCGAGGGCTGGGGCCTCAAGCCCGCCGCCGATGAACTGCTCCGCGGCGAGGTCCGCACCGCGCTGGAGAACTGGGCCGCCTGTGCGAACGAGGAATTCTGCCGCACGGATCTCAACCACGACGGCACCACCGATGCCGCCGACCTCGCGATCCTGCTCAGCCAGTGGGGACCCTGCGGCGGCTGCAGCGGCGA
>JAGQOI010000479.1 GCA_020427625.1 Phycisphaerales bacterium
AGGCGAGGCATCATACGCGAGATCAACCGGCCCCGCCATAGGAGACGGCCCCGTTCGGCCGGGTGGGCGAGCGTCGTCCGGGCCCGATCGGAGGCCGCCCGGGCGGAGGGCGAGGGGGCCGGGCGGGCAATGGACGGGCGGGCGTCCCGCGGTGTGGAGCGTCCGGCCGCCGGGGGCAAGCAGCGGTTGGTGCTATCGGGCGCTCCATTGGGAGAGGAGAAGGGCGAGGTCGAACGAGTCGGTGTCGCCGTCGCAATTGAGGTCAGCGGCGGACGGGCCGCCCCAAGCCGCCAGCAGCGTGTCCAGATCGGCGGTGTCGATGTATCCGTCGGAGTTCAGGTCCGGTGTAGCATTGCCCATCGGAGTGAGGCGAGCACCCACGATGGCGCCAACTCGGTGGTCGAACCCAAAGCACGCGATCTGACCTGCGTCGTTGATGACTCTTGCGTCCCAGAGGTCCGTCTGCGAGTCGCCGACGAGCATGGTCTGGAGTCCAAACGGCACTCCGTTACGCCAGAGTACTGCCCGATCTTCATTGGAATTGAGCGTTGTGCTCCCGACAATATCGCCGGCGTTATTGATGTCATGAGCTTGAGTCTCGGCGTCCGCTTCCCACGACTCCAACTCGATCAGTTCAGCACCAGTCCAGAGGACCGCCCGAGAGCCGATGGTGTGCAAGTACACGTGACGACCAACAAATTGATTGGCGTCGTTCATGCCTGATGGCTGGATCGCGAACGCTCCTGGGTTCGCTTTCACAATTGTGAATTGACCGCCGTCCCAGATGAAGGCCATCGTGAGTTGGCTTGTTCGGCCCACGATCGCGCCATGCACATTCATGTCATCGGCCAATTCCGTTTCGACTTCGCCGCGGAGGCCAGTGACCTGGTCCCCAATCCAGAGGCCTGCGACGGTGTCGGCTGGCGACCACATTCGGCCAGCCACCCAACCACTATCGTTGATCGCGTTCCCCAAGGCCGATACCAGCGGAGGTGTTGGCATCAGCAGTCGAAGTCCGCTGTCGTCGTATACGTAGCCGTTCCCCTGTCCGGCGGAGACAAGCTCTCCTGTGATCTGTCCGATGCCGTCCGGGCCCAGGATGTCGTTGATGCCGCGCGCGCTGGAGACGACAACTCCAGATGCGAACGGCATGGCCACTACACCGGTGCTGGGGGTCCAGTACCAGCCGACGTCGCCGGATGTCGAGCCGACAATCTGACCGGCCTCGTTCATGTCGTTGACGAAGGTGTACCCGGGTCCCGGACCGTCGAACACTTCGACGGTGTACCAGCATTGACCGAGAACCGAACTGGACACGCATCCAACGATGCCGGCGGCGGCAGTCGCGAGTCTTCGGTTGATCACAGTGACTCCTTGGTCAGCACTCCGATCCCCGCGACCGGACGCGCCTACCGCGACGCCGCGATGAGGGCGATGATGCCGGCCACGGCCAGGCCGGCGAGTACGGCGCCGGCGATCTTCCAGGCGCTCCACGGTCGCTCGCCCTGGACCTCGCCGGTGCAGGCGTTCACGAGGATCCGGAAGACCCGGTCGCGGTAGCGGTAGGTCGAGATCCACATCGGCAGCAGGATGTGCTTGAACGTGATCGTGTCGTGGTGGATCCGCAACTCGTTGATCCGCTGGACGTCGCCGCCGATGTCGCGGCAGACCGTCCGACGGATCCCCTGCTCCATGATCGCCCGACCTTCGACGAACCCGGCGTCGAGTTCGACGTGATAGCGCTCGGCACGGAAGCCGGCGAGGTAGTCGTCGCGGTACGGCGCGAGCCCGTCGAGCGGCCAGGGCTCGAGTTCGTCCGCGTAGGCCTTCGGCAGCGACGTGCTCGCGAGGACGAGGACGTCGTCGAACCGGTCCTTCACGTGCCCGCGGGCGGACGACCAGCGGATCCGACGCTCGCGCCGGGTCTGCGTCTTGCCGTTCACGCGCACGGTGCGGGTGACGTAGTAGTAGTCGCCACGCAGACCGGTGTAATCGGTGCTCGTGTCCGAGTCGAACGTCCAGTACGGCACGTAGACGCCGTCGAGCCGGCGCTCGGTGCGGGCGTAGCGCTTCAGTTTGCCGGGCGCGAACCAGAGACCGGAGATCCACTTGTGGAACGCCGCCTCGGCGGCGCGGCGTTCGACGCGGAACGGCAGGACGGCCTGCGGCGTGATGAGGCGCGTGGTCTGCGCCGTCACGACGATGTTCGACCCGCAGTACGGACACGAGAAGCTCGCGAGGTCCGGAGGACGATCGAGCGTGACGCCGCAGGTCGTGCAGTGACAGGACGTGACGTCGACATGCGGCGCGGCGGCGCCGAGAGCCGCGACGGTCTGCCGGAAGTCGATCTCCTCGATCGGTTCCAGTCCGCGTTCGATCTCGTTGAGGTGTCCGCAGAACCCGCAGCGCAGCGACGACGTGCCGGGCGCGAACGCGAGGTCCGCGCCGCATTGGCCGCACGGGAAGACGCTCGGCTCCGACGAGGGCGTGTCAACGGAATCGGTCGCGACGGGTTCGGTCATCGTCGGGCGCGTCCGCGGGCGATCAGGAGATGGGCGGCGGCGAGCCGGGCAGCGGCGGCGGGACGGCGTCGAAGAGCGGGCGAAGGTCGGGCACCTCGCCGGCCGGGACCCATGCCGCCATGCCGGTCTTCCAGGCGAGCGTCTCCTTCGTGACCTCGCGACGTTGGATGCGCGTGCGGATCTCGTCGAGGGCGAAGGGTCCCGCGGCCTGTCCGCCGACGGCGAGGTGATACTGAGCCGCGGTCGGCAGCGGCGGCGGCGTCTGTCCCGCGCCGGCGTTCGCGTTGGCGCCGGGCGACATCGACTGGGCCATGTGCTGGGCCATGGCGAAGCCCATGCCGAGTCCGATGCCTTCGGAGGCGCCGCCACCGGGATTGTTCGCGGCATCCTTGAGTGCTTCGGCGGACTGGTACTGCGTGTAGCGCGAGAGGTCGCCGATGATGCCCATGCTCGACCGCTTGTCGAGCGCCTCCTCGACTTCGGGCGGGAGGGAGATGTTCTCGACGAGCATCTTCGTGAGTTCGAGTCCGTAGGCGGTGAACTCGGCGCCGATGCGGTCGCGCACGAAGCCGCCGAGTTCGTCGTAGTTCCCGGCGAGGTCGAGGATGGGGATGCCGCTGGAACCGAGGATGTCGGTGAAGCGGGCGATGATGATGTTGCGGAGCTGCTCGGTGATCTCGTCGGTGGTGAAGTGGGCGTCGGTGCCGACGATCTCCTTGATGAATTCGCCGGCGTCCGTGACCCGCATCGCGTAGGTGCCGAACGCGCGGAGTCGGACGGGCCCGAACTCCTTGTCGCGGAGCATGACGGGGTTGCGGGTCCCCCACTTCAGGTCGGTGAAGCGTCGGGTCGACGCGAAGTAGACTTCGGCCTTGAACGGGCTTTCGAAGCCGTACTTCCAGCCGAGCAGCGTCGCGAGGATCGGCAGGTTGCGGGTGGTGAGTTCGTAGGTGCCCGGCGGGAACACGTCGGCGATGCGGCCCTCGTTCACGAACACCGCGGCCTGGCCTTCGCGCACGACGAGCTTCGCGCCGTTCTTGATCTCGTTGCCGTACCGCTCGAACCGGTAGACCATCGTGTCGTTCGACTGATCGAGCCACTCGATGATGTCGATCAGTTCGCCGCGAAGCTTGTCCCAGATGCCCATGGAGCGTTCTCCCTCTACGAATGACCCAATCATACCGTTCAGCCCGGCCGCGACCTGTCCCGATTCGCGGACTTCGGGACGGGCTGTTTCACCACGGAGGCACGGAGGGCACGGAGGGGGAACAGGACTTGGTTCGGAGTTGTGCAACGTTGCCGCTCGATCGTCCGCACGCCCCCGCGCCGATCCTTCCGAACCAATTCCTGTACCCCTCCGTGCCCTCCGTGCCTCCGTGGTGAATCCCGTGGTGAACTCAGGTGATGATGTTCACGATCTTGCCGGGGACGACGATGGTCTTGCGGACGGGGGCGCCGGCGAGGCATTCGGTGATGCGGGGGTCGGCGAGGGCGAGGGCTTCGATCGTCGCGGCGTCGGCGTCGGCGGGGACCATGATCCGCGCGCGGACCTTGCCCTTGATCTGCACGGGCAGCTCGATCTCGTCGTCGACGAGCAGCGCGGGATCGTGCGTCGGCCACGACTCGTGCGCGAGCATCGTGTCGTGTCCGAGACGCGACCAGAGTTCCTCGGCGATGTGCGGCGCGAGCGGTGCGATGGTCAGCGCGAGGCGTTCGAGCTGGTCGTGCGTGCAGCCGCCCGAGGCGGTCGCGACGTTCACGAACTCGATGAGGGCCGCGATCGCGGTGTTGAACGCGAGACGCTCGATGTCCTCGCCGACCT
The DNA here is from genome assembly GCA_020427625.1 of Phycisphaerales bacterium. Taxonomy (GTDB): domain Bacteria; phylum Planctomycetota; class Phycisphaerae; order Phycisphaerales; family SM1A02; genus JAGQOI01. Next base: position 4,345 of record JAGQOI010000479.1, read on the forward strand.
TGGCGATCGTGCGGTGCAGGGCCTTCTCGACCGCGGGATCCGCGGCATCGCGCACGGTGAGCGCGCCGGTCGCCTCGTCGACGGCCAGACGCCAGAGGCGCTGGAGGAACCGCAGCGGACCGATGATGTCCCGCGTGTTCCACGGCTTGCTCGCGTCGAGCGGACCCATGTACATCTCGTAGAGCCGGAACGTGTCGGCGCCGTACTCGGCGATGATGTCGTCGGGGTTGATGACGTTCTTCAGCGTCTTGCTCATCTTCGTGACGATGCGCTCGACGGGCGCGCCGGTCGCGGTCTCGATGTACGCGATGTCGCCGCCCGGCCCCTCGCGCTCCTCGACCTGGTCGACGGGCACGAGCGAACGGTCGGGTCGCTGGTAGGCGTAGGCGGTGAGCAGGCCCTGGTGGAACAGGCGGCCGAACGGCTCGGGCGTCGAGACCTCGCCGAGGTCGAAGAGGATCTTGTGCCAGAAGCGGGCGTAGAGCAGGTGCAGCGTCGCGTGCTCGGCGCCGCCGATGTAGAGGTCGACGCCGCCGGTGTGATGCACGCCGGGCTGCCACGCGTCGTGCGCGGCACCGGCGGGCGCGCTGCGTTTCGGCGAGACCATCCAGTAGCGCTCGGCCGCGCGGGAGACGAAGCGGTCGGTCGCGTGCGGGTCGGCGTAGCGCAGGTAGTACCAGCACGAGCCGGCCCAGCCGGGCATGGTGTTGGTCTCGCGCACGACGGGCGTGTCGGGGGGCAGGACGTCCGGGCTCACGCCGGCCTCGCCGGCGGTGGTGTGCACCCAGTCGGTCGCCTTGCCGAGCAGCGGCGTCGGGTCGTCGGACTCGACGGGGGCGTAGTCCCGGAGATCGGGCAGGGCGACGGGGAGGGCCGCGGGATCGACCGGGTAGTGCCGCCCGTTCGCGAAGACGATGGGGAAGGGTTCGCCCCAGTAGCGCTGGCGGCTGAACAGCCAGTCGCGGAGTTTGAAGTTGACACGTCCGCGTCCGGCGCCGATGGATTCGAGCCAGGCGATGATCGTCGCCTTCGCGTCCGCGGTCGGGCGGCCGGTGAGGGTGACGTCGTCGTTGGCCGAGTCGATCGACACGCCTTCGCCGGCGAAGACCTCGTCGAGGGTCGCGATGCGGAGCGGGAAGGTCGGCGCGTCGACGTCGTGCGCTTGCAGCCAGGCGTCGTCCGGCTGCACGACGGCGATGATCGGCAGGTCGTAGACCTTCGCGAAGTCGAAGTCGCGCTGATCGTGTCCGGGCACGGCCATGATCGCGCCGTGTCCGTAGCCCATGAGCACGTAGTCGGCGACCCAGACGGGAATGCGGTTGCCGGTCGCGGGATTGATCGCGAAGCCGCCGGTGAAGGCGCCGGTCTTCGTCTTCGTGTCGGCCATGCGGTCGACGTCGGACCGGTTCCGGGCGGCGGCGACGTAGGCGCGGACTTCGGCGGCGTGATCCGGCGTCGCGTCGAGGATGGTTTCGACGAGCGGGTGTTCGGGCGCGAGGACCATGTAGGTCGCGCCGAACACGGTGTCGGGTCGTGTCGTGAACACGCGGATCGAGCCGTCGAGGTCGGCGAGCGGGAAGTCGATCTCGGCGCCTTCGCTGCGCCCGATCCAGGCCTTCTGCATGGCCCGCGTCGACTCCGGCCAGTCGAGGCCGTCGAGGTCGCGGAGCAGGCGGTCGGCGTAGGCGGTGATGCGGAACATCCACTGCCGGAGCGGGCGGCGGTAGACGGGATGCCACCCGCGCTCGGACTTGCCGTCGATGACCTCCTCGTTGGCGAGGGCGGTGCCGAGTTTCGGGCACCAGTTGACGGTCTGCTCGGCGAGGTAGGCGAGGCGATGGTCGTCGATGAGGTCGCGTCGTTCGTCGGCGTCGAGTTCATGCCACTTGCGGGCGCCGACGGGCGGTCCGCCGACGGCTTCGAGATCGCCGGCGAGTCCGCCGGGGACGAGTTCACCGGACGGGCCGACGTAGAGGGTTCCGTTCTCGAGGTCCTGGATGAGGTCGGCGATGGGCCGCGCGCGATCGGCGGCGACGTCGTACCAGGCGTCGTAGGCCTGGAGCCAGATCCACTGGGTCCAGCGGAAGTAGTCGGGATCGATCGTCGCGAACTCGCGGGACCAGTCGTAGGAGAAGCCGAAGCGTTTGAGTTGGCCTCGGAAGGTCTCGATGGCGGTGCGGGTCGTGCCGGCGGGATGGACGCCGGTCTGGATGGCGTACTGTTCGGCGGGCAGTCCGAAGGCGTCCCAGCCCATCGGGTGCAGAACGTTGAAGCCGCTCATGCGGCGATGGCGGCAGACGATGTCGGACGCGATGTAGCCGAGCGGATGTCCGACGTGCAGACCGGCGCCGGAGGGATAGGGGAACATGTCCATGCAGAAGAATTTCGGGCGCGAGGCGTCGAAGCCGGGATCGCCGGGGTTCGGCGTGCGGAACGTCTGCTCGGCGTCCCAGCGGGTCTGCCACCGACGTTCGATCTCGTTGGCGAGCGTCGCCGTGTACCGGTATCGGGTGTCGTCGCGACGAGCATCGTCGGGCGCGGGGGCGGAGGCGGGCGGCGGCGTGGTCATGGCGATGGGCTCGGAACGGGAGGTCGGAACGGGCGGGAGGATGAACCGCCGGACGTGGACAAGGCCTCGCGTCGTGCGAGGCCTTCACGGATGGACGGGGGTGAGGATCGCGCGCGCTACCGTCGGGACCGGTGACGGCGAAGCGGCGAGTCGGCGCTCACGACGGGCGTGCTCATGCGGGCAGTGTAGTCCGGCGCCGATCGGGCGACCAGCGGGGGCGTGATGAGGAGGTGCGGGTGGTCGATCAGCGGGCGGCGGCGGCCGCGGCGGCGGCGGTCTCGTACTGGTGGACGGCCTTCTTGGCTTCTCCGATGAGGTAGAAGGAGCCGGTGATGAAGATGAGGTCTTCGCGGCTCACGGCTCGTCGGGCGAGGTCGAGGGCGTCGTCGAGCGTCTGGGCGACCTGGCTCATCTTGCCGTTGCGTTCGGTGAAGAGGCGTTGGAGGTCTTCCGGGTCGGCCGCGCGGGCGGTGGACTTGGCGCGGGTGAAGATGATCTTGTCGCCGCCGAGGGCGACCATGTCGAGCATGGACGCGATGTCCTTGTCTTCGCAGCAGCCGAAGATGCAGACCATGGAGTCGTAGGGCACGTGGGCGCCGACGCTGCGCATGACGGCGCCGATGGAGGCGGGATTGTGCGCGCCGTCGACGAGGATGCGGGGGCGATGGGCGATGAGTTCCATGCGGCCGGGGGTCTTCGTGCGGACGAGTCCCTCGTGCAGCGGCACTTCGGCGATCTTGAAACCCATGCCCTTGAGCAGGTCGACGGCGGCGAGGGCGAGGGCGCAGTTGCCGGCCATGTGTTCGCCGGGCAGCGGCACGGGCACGTGCATGAACTGGCTCGTCGGCGTGATGACGCAGACCCGCGTGTGCGGACCGAGGTCCTGGGTCGCACCGAAGCGGCAGGAGTACTCGATCTCTCGATTGATGACCGAGATCGGCGCGCCGATGCGGGCGGCCTCGGCGCGGAGGACGTCCTCGACGCCCTCGGGCTGCTCGATGGTGATGGCCGGGACGCCGGGCTTGAAGATGCCGGCCTTCTCCGTCGCGATCTCCGCGAGGGTCGACCCGAGGATCTGCATGTGGTCGTAGTCGATGCGCGTGATGACGGTCACGAGAGGCGTGATGACGTTCGTGCAGTCGAGGCGTCCGCCGAGGCCGGTTTCGATCACGGCGAGGTCGACCGCCTGGTCGGCGAAGTACCGGAACGCCGCGGCAGTCAGGATCTCGAAATACGTCGGTTCGATCTGCGCCCGCTCCGACGCCGCCTTCACCTGGCGCATGAGTTCGACGAAGTCCGATCGTTCGATCGGGCGACCGTTGATCGCCATGCGTTCTCGGACATCCGTGACGTGCGGGCTCGTGAACTGCCCGACCGTGTACCCGCAGCCTTCGAGAATCGACCCGATCATGGCGACCGTCGACCCCTTCCCGACCGTTCCCGCGACATGGACCGTTTGAACGGATTCGTGGGGATTTCCCAACTGTTCGAGGAGCGTTCGCACCCGATCGAGCTTGAACGCCGTCGAATTGACGCGGATCAACCGCATCCGCTCATGGTTGACCCGGTCATTGAGAAACCGGACCGCCTGGGGAAACGTGGTGATCGTCGCGGACCGGGAACGCCCGCCGCTCGTCGAACGACGCGACTTGGGAGGAGATTTCGCCATGGGACCACAAGTGTAGCACGCTCGCCGAGCCGATTCAAATTTGTCCTGATAACTACCTCTGTTCCAATAACTTATGTGAATTCGCCCCATTCCGTCGACGCGCCGGCCCGACGGGCGGATTCGCACGTAACCGGTTGTCGGAGCGCGAGGTACGTCGCCGAGCCGCGACATCGGGCGACGATCGTGCCCG
>JAGQOI010000480.1 GCA_020427625.1 Phycisphaerales bacterium
GCTTCGACCTCGCCCGCTTCGGCGCGGAGGTCATGCGGTTCAGTCCGCGCCAGGCCGACCTGCTCATCGTCGCCGGGCGCGTCGCCGTCAAGATGCTCCCGGTCGTGCAGCGGATCTACGTCCAGATGACCGAGCCGAAGTGGGTGATCTCCATGGGCGCCTGCGCGTCCACCGGCGGCGTGTTCGACACGTACGCCGTCGTGCAGGGCGTCGACCAGTTCATTCCCGTCGACGTCTACGTCCCCGGCTGCCCGCCGCGACCGGAGATGCTCATCGAGGGCATCATGGCGATCCAGCGGATCATCGACCAGGACAACATTCCGTACGACGGCGACGGCAAGCGCCTGCCGCTGAACATCGCGGTGCAGCCGAACTACGAGCCCCGCGCCCAGCCGATCGACGTCAGCGTCGGCGCGACGTGATCGGCCGACGCGCCGCGCGCAAGCACGACAAGTCCCGATGTCCGGCCGACGAGCGTCGAGCAGCGTGCCGCGCGATCTATTCGCGGAGTTCGACCGTCCAGTATGCGTTGTCGAGGAACGCCTTCCACGACTGGTACTTCTCGTTGCCGAGCCGCATCGTGATCGCGGGATGTCGGCGCGGCCGGACGGGCTTGCGGATGAGCGACATGCCCGCGCCGGACGGGGTGCGTCCGCCCTTGCGGGCGTTGCACGGCACGCAGGCGCAGACGAGGTTCGTCCAACTGTTGTCGCCGCCCGCGACGCGGGGCACGATGTGGTCGATCGTCAGTTCGCGCGTCGAGAACGTCTTGCCGCAGTACTGGCACCGGTTCCCGTCCCGCGCGTAGAGATTGCGCCGATTCAGCTTGACCTCCTGGCGCGGGAGACGGTCGTAGCCGAACAGCCGGATGATCTTCGGGACCGCGATCTCGAACCGCGACGTCCGCACCCACGAGTGCGCGTCCGGCTCGAACTGACGCTGGAGCGCGGCGACATCGGCCCACGACTCGAAGTCGTAGTTGACGTAGTACCCGTTCTCGATCGAGATGACCTCGGCGATCTGCTTGAACAGCATCACGAACGCACGACGAGCGGAGATCACGCGGATGGCGGTGTAGACCCGGTTCAGCACCAGGACCTTGTCATCCAGGGATGTGTTCAGCGCCAACATCGATGCCTCCGTGCGTTGAAAGCCAGGTCTCCTTGGGGCGGCCGTCATGAGCCGCGGGGGTTGGGGTGAACGGACTCGAACGTCAGAAGTGTGACATACCCTGACGGCCTATTCAAGCCGCTTCATGCCCTTCGGTCCAGCCCGGACGCCGAAGTCGCACCCGTCGAGGTGATCATCGACCAGTCCGACCGCCTGCATGAAGGCGTACACCGTCGTCGGACCCACGTACGTCCATCCCCGGCGCTTCAGGTCCTTTGCCAGCGCCGTCGACTCCGGCGTCGTCGCCGGCACGTCCCCCCGCGCCGCCGGGCGGAGATGGCGAGACGGGGCAAACCGGGCGACGTACGCGTGCAGCGAGTCCTCCGAGCCGAGCAGGTCCTCCGCCCGCTTCGCGTTGTTGATCGCCGACTCGATCTTGCCCCGGTGACGGACGATCGACGCATCCCCCAGCATCCGCTCCACCGAACGCGACGTGAACCGCGCCACCGTCGGAATGTCGAAGTCGCGAAAGGCGCGGCGGAACGACTCGCGCTTCCGCAGAATCGTCAGCCAGCTCAGGCCCGATTGGAACCCCTCCAGGCACAGTTTCTCGAACAGCCGGTGATCGTCGGTGACGGCGCGGCCCCATTCCTCGTCGTGATACGCGACGTAGAGCGGGTCCGCGCCGCACCACCAGCAGCGCCGGCGTCCGTCCTCGCCTCGATGCAGGTCCGTCGTCATGACGTCATGCCGCCGCGCCCCGGCTTGCCATCACCCGCCGGCACCGGATGCCTTCTCCGCGGCGAGTCGTGCTTCGAGTTCCGCGAGGCGGCGTTCGCGCTGCTCGATGTCGGCGAGGCGCATCTGCCACTCGGCATCGTCGCTGCGATCGGCCGAGACGCGGTCCGTCGTCCACGGACGCACGGCCTCGTACCCCTGGTGATCGCGACGCACGGCCTTGACCTCCCAGTCGAACTCGTAGGTCCCGGTTCCGCTCATGAGCTCCGCGACGGTGAACGACGACGGCGACGACTCGAGGACCGCCAGGCCGCGCGAGTCCCGCGAACGGGGCGTGAGCAGCACCGTCAGACCGTCCGCCGCCGCCAGGACGCTGAAATGCTCCGGCAGGGTGATCCGGGCCTCGCCCGCGACGAGCAATGCGCGGCCGCGCACGTACATCGCGGCTTCCGGTCCCTCGAGGCTCGCGTACCAGATGTCCTCGGCCGGGTTGAGCGGATTCGGAACGCGGAAGCTCTTGAGGTCCCCGTACACGACGCCGCTGCCGGCGCTGTTCACGAGCATGCCGGCGGGACTGCCGCCGCCGGAGTTGAAGACGCCGATCGCGCCGTTGTTGTTCGATCCGTTGACGAACGAGCCGCGGACGTTGAGGTTCTCGTTCGTGCCGTAGACCGCGATGACGCCGGGACCGGCGCTGTCGCGATCGAGGCGGCCGCGGATGTCGCCGCCGTTCGTGTTGAGCAGGAACTCGGTCGTCGAGATGATGCGGTTCGGCGTCGTGATCTCGGCGGCCGTGAAGGTCACCTCGGTCGTGCTCGACTTCGCGAACGAGAGGTTGCCGTCGGTGTCGGCGAAGATCGACCAGTTCGACACGCTCGGGTTGTTGAAGATCACGCCGGTCGAGCCGGGTTCGACGTCCGCGCTCGTGTCACCCTGCACGCGGAGGAAGCGGCTGACGTTGGCGGGATTGCTGCCGAAGCCGTCACTCGACAGCGACATGCTGCCGTCCATGCTGCGAATGGTCAGACGCTCCACGAGTGTGTCGCCGTCGTACTCGCCGAACTGGAGGTCGCCGCCGAGATCCCACGAGAAGTCGCGCGTGCCCGCCGCCGAAAGGTGGAAGTTGCCGACGACGTCGAGCAGACCGAGCGGCGACGACGTGCCGAGGCCGATGCTGCCGTCGCTGTAGTGCATCGTCGTGCCCGACACCTGCCACAGCGAGTCGGTGCCGTCCTCGCCATCCGCGCCCGCCGGACCCTGCGGACCCATCGGTCCCTCCGGACCGGCCGGACCCTGGGCGCCCGGCGCGCCGTCCGCGCCGTCCATGCCGTCCTGTCCCGCCGGACCTGCCGCGCCGGGCTCACCCTGCGGCCCGGCCGGACCCTCCGGGCCGATCGGACCCGCCGGACCCTCGTTGCCGCTCAACGCGAACAACGCGTACGGCGTCGGCATCACCGGCTGGCGCGGGGACAACGTCGTGAACGCGCCGGCGCCGGCGGGCGAACGGATGTCGATCTCGATCCATCGCGCGGCACCGGTGAACGCCGCGCCGAAGTCGAGGTCCACGTTCAGCCGCCCGTCCGTCACCATCAGCCCGTCGACCGCGAGTTCGGGACC
>JAGQOI010000042.1 GCA_020427625.1 Phycisphaerales bacterium
CCTGCTGGGCGCCGCCCAGGAAGAACGACCAGATCGACAGCCCCGTCAGCAGGAAGATCGCGTACGGCTTCACCGGCGCGTCGAACAGGAACGTGAACACCACGTAGTAGGTGCCCACCATCAGGGCCGGGTTGGCCAGCGTCCAGAGCAGCCCGAACAGCGAGCCCTTGTATTTCTGGCGGACCTCGCGACGGACGAGATTGCGGAAGAGGGGTGCGTAGCGCCGGTAGTCGCCGAGATGCCTCATCGGAGCGGGAGTTTAGTCGGAGCCGCACCCGACGCGATCCCCCGGATGTCGCCCGGGCCCTTGGTACCGTGTGCGCCGATCGTCTCTCGACCTCGGAACGCGTCCTTGTCCCAGCTGCCGGCGGGTGCCATCCGCATCGATCACGCCGCCCGCCGATACCGCATCGTCGACGAGCGGAATCACACGCTCAAGGAAGCGGCGATGCGACGCCGGCGGGGGCGGTTCACCGACTTCTGGGCCCTCCACGACGTGACGGCGCACGTCGAGCCGGGTGAGGCCATCGGGATCGTCGGACGCAACGGCTCCGGCAAGAGCACACTGCTCAAGCTGATCGCCGGGATCGAGACGCCCTCGCGGGGCACGGTCGCCGCGGGCGGCGTGATCGCGTCGATGCTGGAACTGGGAGCCGGGTTCCATCCCGACTTCTCGGGGCGCGAGAACGTCTACCTCAACGCCGCCATCTTCGGCTTCTCCGAACGGGACATCGACCGTCGTTTCGATGACATCGTCGAGTTCGCCGAGGTGGCCGACTTCATCGATTCGCCCGTGCGAACGTACTCGAGCGGCATGCAGATGCGGCTGGCGTTCGCGGTCGCGAGCCACGTGAAGGCCGACATCATGCTGCTGGACGAGGTGTTCGCCGTGGGCGACGAGGCGTTCCAGCGCAAGTGCACCGCCCGGATGTTCGAGTTCAAGCGCGACGGCGGCACGCTGGTGTTCGTGTCGCACGACGCCCAGGCGATCGAGCGGATCTGCGACCGGGCGCTCCTGATCGAGGGCGGTCGCCTGATCGTCGATGGCGGGTCGCACACCGTCCTCGCCCGGTACCACAAGCTCCTGGCCGAACACGACGCACGACCCTCCGCGGCGCTCCAGATGGAGGGGGCGTCCGGATCCCTCGACGCGGGTGCGGTGCCGGAGGGCGCCGCCGCTGAGGACGACGCTGCGACCAACCGCTGGGGCACCGGGGAGGCTCGCATCACCCACGTCCGGATGGTCGACGGCGAGGGCCGGGACGTCACGCGGGTACAGTCCGGGCAGGAGCTGACGTTCGAGGTCGGATTCGTGTGCGAGCACCCCATGGAGTTCCCGAACGTCGGCGTCCAGTTCAACGCCGAAGACGGCCAGATCATCTACGGGATCAACACCACACGCGATCGATTCGTGGTGGAGGGCACGGTCAGTTCGGGGACGGTGCGGCTGCGCGTCCCCAGCCTGCACCTGCACGAGGGCGTGTTCGACATCACCGTCGCGGCGACCTCGCACGACGAGCGCGACGTCTACGACTGGCTCGACCGCTGGCTGCAGCTCACCGTGTTCGCGTCCGGCGCCGGGATCGGCATCGTCGATCTGGCGGGTGAGTGGGTGTTCGAAGCGGACCGCGTGCCCGCTTCGGGGTCGGTCGCGTCCCCCGCCCGGGCATCGGAAGCCGCCGGCTCAACCTGAGACGGGCGGGCTCCCCGGGCCCTCGACCACGCGGTTCACCGCGTCGCGCCAGATCGCGCCCACGGTGTCCCATCCGTAGTCGCGGCCGACGCACGCCCGCCCCTGGCGTCCGATCGCGTCGGCGAGCGCCGGGTTCGCGACGAGGAAGTCCAGCATCGTCGCGTACTCGTCGGCATCGGCGAACCACAGTCCGCCGCCGGCGCGACGCGATTGGCCGACCAGCACGGGGCTCGCGGCGTTGGCGAGTGTCGGCCGGGCGTGATTCCAGGCGTCCAGCTGGGAGATGGACAGGCTCTCGTACGGCGACGGAAGGGCGACGACCGCCGCGCCCGCGATGGCCCGATGCTTCTCGAGGTCGTCGACGAAGCCCGTCACGGTGAGCCACGGGAGCGCCGGGAGCTCGAGATCGCCCCGCCCGACCAGGACGAGGTCGGCGCCGTCGGGATGGCGGTCACGATAGACACGATGCGCCTCGACCAGGAGGTCGGTGCCCTTCGACGGATCGAGTCGCCCGACGCAGACCACGTACGGTCGCGTCAGTCCCCGCTCGGCGGCGAACGCCGTGGCGGACACGGTCGGAGCCGGGTCGACGCCGAGTCCCGCCACGACGCTCCGGTCGCTGCCGACGCTGAAGCGCTCCGCCGCGAACTCCGCCTCCTCCGGCGTGTTGAAGACGACCACTCGCGCCGCGTCGAACACGGCGTCGAAGACCGCGAGGCGCGCCGGCGGCTCGTCGTGGAGGGTCGGGACCAGGATCGAGCGATCGGCGACGAGGGGC
>JAGQOI010000481.1 GCA_020427625.1 Phycisphaerales bacterium
CGAGTACATCGAGATGTTCTACAATCGCAGACGGTTACACTCGGCCCTGGGATACGTCAGCCCCGCCGAGTTCGAGAGGTCAGCCTGACGGGCACGCTTGGGTGTCCACCGTTCGTGGGGAACCTCACCCACCATCCGAACCCAATCCCGTTCCTCCTCTCCGTGACCTCCGTGCCCTCCGTGGTAACCCCCCCCGGTAGAATCGGACGGACATGGCGCCAGTGTTCCCCGACATCCGGTTCCGTGGCACGCTGCGACCGTCGCAGGCCGCGGCGAGCAGCGTCATCCGGCGCCAACTCGACGCCGGCGAGCGACGACTGCACGTCGTCGCGCCGCCCGGGTCCGGCAAGACCGTGCTCGGCCTCTACGTCTGGGCCCATCTCGTCCAACGACCCGTCGTCGTGTTCAGCCCGACCTCCGCGATCCAATCGCAATGGGCGGCACGCCTCGACCTCTTCAGCGTCGACGATCCCGACCACGTCTCGACCGATCCGCACGCGCCCGCCCTGTTCAACTCGTTCACCTACCAGGCCCTGACCCGCCCGGGCACCGGCGGCGCCGACCTCGACGATGCCGCGGTCGACCGCTGGCGCGAACGACTCATCGAGTCCGGCGAAGCGAACGACGACGACGAAGCCATCGCGTGGATCGAAGACCTCCGCCAACGCAACCCGTCGTACTTCGAGACCCGCCTCGCAACCTACCGCAAGTCCGCCCGCGACGATCGCGCCCGCGGCGGCGGCGCCATGGACACCCTCGACGATCGCACCCGTCTCGCGCTCGTCGCCCTCCGCGAACGGGGCGTCGGCCTGCTCATCTTCGATGAATGCCACCACCTCCTCGGACACTGGGGACGCGTGCTCGCCGAGGTCGCGGACATGCTCGACGACCCCGTCGTCCTCGGCCTCACCGCGACGCCGCCCGACATGCGGGGGATTCACGCCGATGATGCCGCGCGCTACGGGACGTTCTTCGGCGACGTCGACTACGAAGTCCCCGTGCCCGCCCTCGTGCGCGATCGCAACCTCGCGCCGTACCAGGACCTCGCCTACATCGTGCGCCCGGAGCCCGAGGAAGTCCGCTACCTCAGCGAGACCGACGCGGCCTTCAACACGATCGTCGCCGAACTCGAATCGCCGCGCGAGACCGATGATCGTGACGATGACGGCGACGGCGCTGATGACGCCGCGCCGGCGCGGGTGGCGCCCATGCCGGAGTGGATCGCGTCGCAACTCGCGTCGTACCGCATCGTCGATCAGCCGCAGAAGGACTGGACGACGTTCGTGCGTCGCGATCGCGGGCTCGCGGACCTGGGTCGTCTGTATCTCCACCGTCGCGCCGAGGCGCTGCCGGAGGGCGTGCCGCCGATCCCCCCGCTGCTGCTCGCGCAGGACGTGCCGCGCCTCGAAGGGCTCGTGACGGTGCTCGACCGGTACATCCGTCACGGCCTGCGTCGTTCGGCGCACGAGGCCGATCGCGATCTGGCGAACCGGGCGATCGCGCGTCTGCGTCTGCTCGGTCTGCAGGTGACGGAGACGGGCACGCAGGCCTGTGCCGCGCCGGTGACGCGGGTGCTCGCGTATGCGAAGGCGAAGACCCGCGCGCTCGTGACGGTCCTGCGGGCGGAGTCGGCGGTGCTCGGCGATGCGCTGCGGGCGGTGGTCGTGTGCGACTACGAGAAGACGTCGACGCGGGTCGCGGAACTGAAGGGCGTGCTCGATCCCGACGCCGGCGCGGCGATCGCCGCGTTCCGCGCCATCTGCGCCGACGACGTCACCGACATCCTCAACCCGATCCTCGTCACCGGTTCCACCGTCCTCGTCGACGACGACCTCGTCGATCGCTTCGTCACCGAGGCGACGGCGTGGATCGCCGAACACGGCTTCGACGTCGCGCTGGAGACCGACGCCGAAGACGGCTTCTCCGTCGTGCGAGGGCGCGGCGGACAGTGGACGCCACGACTGTACGTCCGCCTCATCACCGAACTCTTCCAGCGCGGCGTCACGCGGTGTCTCGTCGGCACGCGCGGGTTGCTCGGCGAGGGTTGGGACGCGAACAAGATCAACGTCCTCGTCGATCTCACCACCGCGACGACCTCCGTCACCGTCAACCAGTTGCGCGGCCGCTCGATCCGCCTCGACCCCGACGACCCGGAGAAGATCGCCGACAACTGGGACATCATCTGCGTCGCCGGCGAGTTCACGAAGGGACTCGACGACTACCGTCGCTTCATGGACAAGCACCGCACGCTCTACGGTGCGACCGACGACGGCGCGATCGAGCGAGGCGTCGGGCACGTCCATGCCGCGTTCACCGCGATGCAGCCCGAGGACGTCGAGGGCGCGATGCCGCTCATCAACGAGGAGATGCTCTCGCGCGTCGGCCGCCGTGCAGAGGGGCGCGAGCGCTGGAAGCTCGGCACGCCGTTCCGCGGCGAGACGCAGCGCACGCTGGAGGTGAAGCTCGCCCGCGCCCCGACCGCCCAGGAGTTCCCCGCGTTCGGCGGCACGCAGCCGTGGAACGAGCACACGCTCGTGCAGGCCATCGCGCGTGCCACGCTCGACGCGCTCCGCGAGGCGCAACTCATCGCGCCCGGCGGCACGCTCGGCAGCGGCGTGCGGAGCGGCGGGTACGTGCGCGTGTTCCTCGATCGCGCGAGCGAGGCCGATGCCGCGCTGCTCGTGGAGTCGATCGAGGAGACCCTCGCGCCGCTCGAGCGTCCGCGCTACGTCATCCCGCGCTTCGTCGCGATCGAACGCGACACGTGGATGAGCCGCATCCTGCCCGACATCATCGGACGTTACCTTCGCAAGCGCACCCGCCAATGGGCGATGCTGCACGCCGTGCCGTCGGCGCTCGCGAAGCACAAGGACCTCGTCGCCATCTTCCAGCGCGCCTGGAACCGGCACGTGAGTCCCGGCGAGGCCGTGTACGCGCATCACGGCAAGGGCGAGACGCTCCTCGAACGGGCGCGCCAACAAGGCCTCGAACCGGCCGCGAGGCTGCACGACAAGGACGTGTTCGTCTGACCAACCGACCGGACCCGGGCGCCGGCCGCGGCATACCATTGACCTGTTCCTCGATCCCCCGCATGGAGCCGCCTCCCGATGTCCGTGACCGACGTTCCGACCCTCGATCTGCTGACCCGTCACCGCTCGATCCGTCGCTACACCGACGCGCCGGTGCCGGACGAGGATGTTCGCCGCGCGGTCGTCGCCGGCCAGGCGGCATCGACGAGTTCCGCGGTCCAGGCGTACGCCCTGCTCCGCATCACCGACGGCGCGACCCGCGAGCGTCTCATCGCACTCACCGGCGGTCAGAGGAAGGTCGCGCACTGCGGCTCGTTCTTCATCGTGCTCGGCGACACGCGCCGACACCGTCTCGCCTGCGCCGACGCCGGACTCGACTACGACGCGCGTCTCGAAGCGTTCCTGCTCGCGGTGATCGACGCGACGCTGTTCGCGCAGAACCTCTCCGTCGCGTTCGAGGCGATGGGGTACGGCATCTGCTACATCGGCGGCCTGCGGAACCACCTCGACGACGTCGATGCGCTGCTCGACCTGCCCGAAGGCGTGTACCCCTTCTACGGCCTCTGCGTCGGCGTGCCGGACGAACAGCCGATCGCCCGCCCGCGCCTGCCCGTCGACGGCGTGCTCTTCGACGATCGCTATCCCGATGACGACGCCATGCGCGCGATCATCGCGGCGTACGACGCGTCGCGTCGACTACCTTGCGACTCGCGGCGAGGCGCCGGCGCGCCGACGGTCGTGGTCCGTCGTCATGGCCTCGAAGTTCTCGACCCCCGAACGCACCGACCTCGGAACGTACTACCGCACGAAGGGCGCCGACCTCGATTGAGCGTCGCGCGCCGGAGAGAGACCCGCATGCCCGCACGCCTGACCCTGTCGCTCGTGCTGCTGCTCGGCGCGCCGGCCGTCGCCGGAGATCGCTCCGAGCCCGGACCGTTCGACGCCGGACAGCAGACCGTCACCGTCACGCGGCCGGACCGTTCGACGTTCGCCGCGACGCTGTACTACCCGGCGACGCGCGCGGGCGTGAACGCGCCGTTCGATCCGTCGGGCGGACCGTACCCGGGCATCGTGTTCGGACACGGCTTCCTCACGCCGGTCACCCAGTACCACTCGACGATGAGCCACCTCGCGACGCACGGATACTTCGTGCTCGCGCCGCAGTCGGCCGGCGGGATCTTCCCGAGTCATGCCGCGTTCGCCGCGGACTTCCGGCACGGTCTGACGTGGTTCGAGGCGCGGCAGGTCGACGGTGCGTCGCCGTTCGTCGGGCAGATCGACGTCGAGCACTTCGGCGTGTCGGGACATTCGATGGGCGGCGGCGCGAGTCTGCTCGCGGCCGCGGGTGAGCCGCGCATCGACGTCGTCGCCAACCTCGCGGCGGCGGAGACGAACCCGTCGGCGATCGGCGCGATGACGTCGATCGTCGTGCCGGTGAGGCTCATCGCGGCGGAGGAGGACGGCATCACGCCGATCGGGTCGAACCAGGGACCGATGTACGACGCCGCGCACGCGCCGCGACAGTTGAGCGTGATTCTCGGCGGCTCGCACTGCAACTTCGCCGACAGCGACACGCTGCTGTGCGACAACGGTTCGATCACGCGCGCGGCCCAACTCGCGATCACGCGTCGTCTGCTCACCGAGTGCTTCGATCTCCACCTCAAGTCCGACCAGTCGGCGTGGCGCGCGACGTGGGGACCGGACCTCGATCTCCCGGCGGGCGAGGTCGACACGACCTCCGACGCGGGCGTCACGATCAGCATCGGCGAAGCCTGCATCAGCGCCCCGAGCGGCGGATCGGCGATCGTTCCGCTCGTCGTCGAGCAGACCGGCGATCTTCCGGACGCGTACGCGCTGGCGCTGGACGACGTCGACGCGCCGGCCGTCATCGACGCGGCGCAGACGCCGATGCTGGGCCGGGGCGAGACGTTCGCGACCTTCGCGACGATCGACCCTGCCGGCGTGCCGGCGGGCGCGCGACTGACGATCCTCGCGAGTGCGCGATCGGCCGCCGACGGCGGGACGCGCGGCTGGACGATGATGACGCTGGTGGTCACGGCGGGCGCCGATCTCGACGGCGACGGCGTCGTCGGGCCGGCGGACCTCGCGATCCTGCTCAGCCGGTGGGGACCATGCGTCGGCTGCGGGGGCGATCTCGACGGCGACGGCGACGTCGACGCGGCCGACCTCGCGATCCTGCTCGGCGCGTGGAGTTGAGCGGACGACCCGTTCCGCGCCGCCGAATCCTCGGTTTTCCGTGTCCGTCCCGACGCTCGCGTGACGGATGAACGACAAGGCGAGCGCGGTGTTCGGGCCGCCCGAAGGAGTTCAGACCCATGGCCAGGTTCGCGATCATCGTCGGCGTCACGATGTTGGGTGGTGCCGCTCTGGCCCCGGCCGGTCCGGTACTCGGATCGGACTTTGCGTCAGGCGACCTGTACGTCGTCTCGCCCGCTCTGCCGCATCCGACGCCGCCGCCCACGGCCCTGTCCGGGGTGATGCGGGTCGACCCCGTCTCCGGCGCCACCGCCATCATTGCGTCGTTGCGCTTCATTCAGGGTCGGACGGCGACGTACGATCCGTATCGCGACCGGATCATCGTCTCGACCGGGTCGCTGCGACAGATCGATGCCGCGGGCGATGTGACGGATCTGGCGACGCCGTTCGGCAACGTCAACGACGTGGCGCCGACGGGAGACGGTCGTCTGTACCTGCTCGGGCTGACGGGCGTCGCGCCGATCGGCGTGATCGATGCCGCGGGGGCGACGCACGATCTCCTCGACACCGACGGGCGCACGCCCTTCACCATCGCGCTCACGGCGGGACTCGGGCGATGCATCTACGACATCTCGACGAACGCGTTGTTCGTCGCGGACCCGTTGGCGCCGGGGACCCGCATCCGGCGCGTGCCGCTCACCGTCGACGGCATGCAGGTCGCGGGCCCGATCGATGAGACCGTGTACAACGCTTCGCTGGCGTCCGCCGACGAGCCGACGCAATGGTCGGCCGGTCCGGGCGGATCGCTGTTCCTGAAGGTCGACGACAACTCGAACTCGCTTCAGGCCCGCATGCTGCTGGTGAATCCCGTGACCCTCGACGTCGTGCCGTACGCGTCCAGCAGTTACTTCGGCGTCGCCGGCGAGGTCGCCGGAACGTACAGCTCGGCGCGAGACCAGGCCGTGGTCCTCGACTCGCTGTCGGACCACCTGCGCGTGTTTGCGTTCGGTGAATCGGGCGCCGGCGCGATCTTCGCCAGCCCGGTCTCCTCGTCGGGCAGCAGCGGCGAGACGGCCCGGGTCCTTTCCATCGGTGACACGATCGGCGGCGGAACGAGCGGCTCACCCGCGGATCTCGACGGTGACGGCGATGTCGATGCGGCGGACCTCGCGATCCTGCTCAGTCGGTGGGGACCGTGCGTCGGCTGCGGGGGCGATCTCGACGGCGACGGCGACGTCGACGCGGCCGACCTCGCGATCCTGCTCGGCGCGTGGAGTTGATCAACGGCGGCGGCGGCGGCGTCCGGCGGGCGCGCGGTACACTCCGCGCATGAACGTCCCCCACGCTCCGCTTGCGATCGACGGATTCGGCTCGATCTTCTACGCCTTCGACGTCGGGTTCCAGATCGATCTCGATGTCGCGGCGCGAATCGTGCGGGAGGCGACGCGCCGGCGGGTCGTTCGGGCGCGGCGGCCGGCGCCGGTGTGGTTCGACTACCGTCCCGCGCCGGTGCGTCTCGTGCTCGACGGCGAGCCGATTGCGCTTGGCGGGCAGGTGACGGAATCGTCGATCGAGGTGCTCATCTACGACTTCGGTGCGATGGTGCTCACGTACCGGACGTCGCTGCCGCCGACGATCGACGCGCTGCCGGAGCTGGCGTCGGAGCTCTACGACCATCCCGGCCTGCTGCGGGATGCGAGGGATCGCGTGAGCCGCCTGGTCGAGGCGATCGGCCCGGCGATCGAGCGGCCACGGGTGCACGAGGCGGTGGAGGACTACGCCGTCTTCGCGATCACCGAGTGGGACGCCGAGCGGACGCCGGACGCGATCGTCGACGCGGCGCCGTCGGTGCTGGCGCGGGCGATGGAGGCGGAGATGGGCGAGTTGGCGCCGGCGCAGACGGCGCGGCTCATGTCGGGCCGGATGTCCTACGCGCCGACGGACCTCGCGCTGGTCGACTGGAATTCCGCGATCCTGTTCGACCGCGAGCCGGACGATGTGCTCGCGGTGTTGCAGCATGCGAACGTGGAGTTGCTGGAGTTGCGGGTGCTGGACGAGGAGTTGGACGCGATTCTCGATCATGCGGACGAGACGCTGGCGCGCCTCGTGCGGCGGCGGTTCTGGCCGACGTTCGAGGAGTCGCGGCTGCTGAGTCGCGTCGCGTCGGCGCAGACGGATGCCGCGGTGATGTTCGAGGGCGTGAACAACGCGATCAAGGTGATCGGCAACCAGTACCTGGCGCGTCTGTACCGTCTCGCGGCCCGGCGTCTGGACCTGCCCGCGTGGCAATCGAGCGTGCAGCGCAAGCTGGCGGCGACGGAGGGTCTGTACCAGAAGATGTCCGACGCCGCGGCGGGTCGGCGGATGGAGACGCTCGAGTGGGTGATCATCATCCTGATCGCCGCGTCGATGATCCTGCCGTTCGTGACGTCATACGGTCACTGAGCACCTGGGACAGTTCCGGGAACTGTCCCAAACCGAGTTATCCACATTTGGGACAGTTCCCGGAACTGTCCCAAGTCGGTGGCGCGGCACAGGGGCGGCCACGGGTGGTGGCGAGACGGAGGCGATCGTCGTCCGCCGGCGTGCCCGGCGTCCGGAGAACCGAACGCCACGCGTCCGCGGTCCACCGCGCATGCCACGCGTCGAGATCGAGCAGATCCGCGTGATCATGGGCCTCGCCGCAGTGGGCCGCGGCGCTGGACCAGCGGTAGTCCCACGCCTCGCGGCACAGGCCGGCGCGCACGGGATTCCGTTCGACGTACCGAACCGCGGCGACATGGTGATCCGCATCGAGGGGACACGAGAAGTACCGGTTCTGCCAGACGTGTCCGGATCGACCGTACTTGACGTTGAAGTACCGCGAGAACGCGAGGTGCGTCCGACCGATTGCGCGCCCGAGGGCGGCAGGGTCATCGGGGATGACGACCAGGTGGACGTGATTGGTCATGAGGCAGAACGCGACGACGCGGATCGGATAGCGAGCCACGCTCACCGCGAGCATCTGGAGATACGCATGCGGATCGTCCGCGGCGACGAAGACCTCGCGACGATTGTTCCCGCGTTGAACGATGTGATGGGCGACGCCCGGGACGACGACGCGAGCGGAACGAGGCATGGAATCGACTCCACCGATTCCCACGCCGATGACCGCGGATCCTGCCGCGCGACGAGCGACATGTCAAACGATGGATGTTGGGACAGTTCCCGGAACTGTCCCGGATGTGGATAACTCGAGTTGGGACAGTTCCGGGAACTGTCCCGGATTCCGCGTCGAACGACAGCGACCGCCCGAAGGCGGCCGCTGAACTCAAGCTGTGCGTCGGGTCAGGCGGAGGCGTCGGCGGCGTCCGCGTCTTCGGCGGGCGCCGGCGCGGCGGCCTTCGCGGGCTTGGCGGGCGCGGTCTTGCGGAGCGACGCGGCGAAC
>JAGQOI010000482.1 GCA_020427625.1 Phycisphaerales bacterium
CGTCCTCGAACATCCAGCGTGCCGCCTCGCCGGGCTTGGGCGGCACGAGGGTGCGCCCGATGCTGCGGAAGTCGTCGCCCATGGTGTCGCACCCGAGCGGCGCGACGGTCGCGAGGCCGAGCACGGCGAGGGCGAGGGCCCGGGCGATGATCGCGAATCGGTTGTCCTGCGCCGAAGGTTCCACCGCAACTCCTGTCGGTCCGGAATGACGGACAGCATACGGCGGGTCGGCGTCATCGCCAAGGCGCCTCAGGACCCGGGCGTCGGCTTCCCGCAGTCGAACGTCGTCGGCACGAGGCACAGGAACGTGAAGGCGTCCGGGCCGGTGTTCACGAACTGGTGCAGGGCGTTCGGCTCGACGAACAGCACGTCGCCGGCGGCGAGTTCATGGAATGTGCCGTCGTGCTCCACCCGGGCGTGTCCGGAGACGACGTAGATCTCGTGCTCGTAGTCATGCTGATGGCGGGGCGTATGTCCGCCGGGAGCGACGGTGAAGTGCCGCATCGAGAAGTTCGGCGCGCCGTCGGCGCGTCCGACCATCATGCGCATCGTCACGTCCTTCACGCCCTCCATCTGCATGGGAACTCCGGGGGTGTCGTCGGCGCGTCGGATGTGCATCGGGCGGACTCCGGTGACGGGATGTGATTCGATCGCTACCGTATGATCCGGATCCCGCAAAGTCCATCCGGCCCGCGACGCCGGACGCGAGCACCCCATGCAGACGCCCCGCATCGACACGTTCTGTCTCGGCGACTTCCAGTCGAACAGTTTCGTCGTCACCGTGCCGGGGGCGGGCGACGGGTGCTGGATCGTGGACTGCGGGCAGGACCCCGAGCCGCTCATCGAGCATGTGCGGGCGCGCGGCCTGCGGGTGGAGGCGATCTTGCTCACGCACGCCCATTACGATCACATCGCCGGCCTCGACGAGGTGCGCGAGGCGCTGGGTCCGATGCCGGTGTGGCTGCACGAGGCCGAGGCGGCGTTCTGCGGCGACCCGATGCTGAACCTGTCGGCCTTCGGCGGGTTGCCGCTGAGGGCGCAGGCGCCGGACCACTGGTTTCGCGGCGACGATCGGCTCGACCTGGCCGGGACGTCGTGGGTGGTGCGTCACGCGCCGGGTCACTCGCCGGGCTGCGTCGTGATCCACCATCCGGATTCGGCGCAGGCGATCGTCGGCGACACGCTGTTCGCCGGCAGCATCGGGCGGACGGATTTTCCGACGTCGGATCCCGCGGCGATGCGTCGTTCGCTCCAGACGGTGCTTCTGGCGATGCCGGACGAGACCCGGATTCATCCCGGTCACGGGCCCGCGACGACGATCGGCGCCGAGCGACGGTCGAACCCGTTTCTCGTCCCGGGGGGCTGGTAGG
Source organism: Phycisphaerales bacterium (assembly GCA_020427625.1). Classification (GTDB taxonomy): domain Bacteria; phylum Planctomycetota; class Phycisphaerae; order Phycisphaerales; family SM1A02; genus JAGQOI01. The sequence continues at coordinate 1,371 of JAGQOI010000482.1, forward strand.
GACGTCCGAGCGGCGTCGTCGGACCGCTGGCAAGACAGGTAATTTCCTTATTGATCTGGCGTTGGGGTGCCGGTACAGTGGCGCTTGCGTCTCATCTGTCGCGTGAGCCGGGGGAGCGCGTTGCTTGAAGGCTCAAACCGGGGGGAAGAGGGTCACGCATGGTCTGCAACAATTGTGCTGCGTCTCGAATCATCTTGGGGGCGGCGACGGCTGCGGTCTGCGCGGGACTTGCCGCGCCGGCCCTGGCTCAGGGGCTCCCACAGGCTCAGATCAACCTTCTCGTGGACGGTGAACCCATCGCCGCCTACATGCAGGATCCGATGGAGATCAGCGGCGATGGAAGTGTGACGTACATCGGCGTGATCCAGGGACGCGACTGGCTGCTGTCCTGGGATCTCGGCACCTCGCGCAACCTCGCCGGCAACACCGTGCTGTCGGGCACGGTGTCGACGGCGAACAGCGGCGAGGCCTCGCGACATTTCGAACTCGTGGTCGCGCTGCCGATCTGCCCGCTCGAGACGGCGCAGACTCGGATCGGCGGCGTCACGACGATCGCGTTCGTGACCGATCGTGAAGGCGGCGAGCTGACGAGCAGCGGTCGCCAGCCGGTGTGGAGGCTGCTCATGGACGGCGAGACGGGATGGTCCCTGTTCCTCGATCCGTTCGGTCTGTATGCGACCGGCGCCGGCTCGCTGGCGACGAGCCAGATCTTCGGCGCGCCGTTCCCGAACGCGCCCGGACCCGCCCTGCAGGAACGACTGGGCATCAAGCTCGACTTCGTCATCTCCGAAGGCGACTTCGCGAACATCACGACCAACGTCATCGCGGCGCCGGACCTCGCATCGCTGGCGGCCTTCGACGGGCCGGACGACGAATGTCCGCAGGATCTCAACGACGACGGCGCCGTCGACATCTTCGACCTCAGCGC
>JAGQOI010000483.1 GCA_020427625.1 Phycisphaerales bacterium
ACCACCGGGACCGATCGGACGATCAGCTTCGACCTCGTCGCCCGGGCCCGCGTGTTCGGCGGGTTCGACGGCACCGAGGTGGCGCTCGCGCAGCGGGACCCGGTCGCTCACCCGACCATCCTCAGCGGCGAGATCGGGCTGGCCGGCGCGATCGACAACTCGCAGCACGTCGTTCGCGCCGACGAGTCGTTCATCGATCGCGACAGCATCCTCGACGGGTTCATCATCACCGCGGGCAACATGAGCTCGGTCGCCGGGACCGGCGGCGGCGTGTTCATCACGAACGGCGCCAAGCCGACCATCGCCAACTGCCGCATCGTCGGCAACAACGCGTTCGCGGCCGGCGGCGGCGTGCGCGTCGAAGGCAACGCGTCGCCGCTCATCATGAACTGCGCCATCCTCGGCAACACGGCCCGCAATGCCGCGGGACTCGACGTCGTCAACGCCGCCGCGACCGTCATCAACCCGCTCATCGCGCACAACGCGAGCAGTCTCGTGAGTCCGGGCGGCGTGCGCTGGACGAACGCGACCGGCACGCTCGCCAACGGCGTGATCGTCGGCAACACGTCCAACGGTCTCGTCGGCCAGGCGGCCCAGATCACCGTTGCGTCGTCGACCCTGAACATCACGCACAACGACATCGAAGACCTCGACGGCAGCATCGGCGACGCGACGAACTTCGATGAGGACCCGGCCTTCCTCAACCTGCCCGGCACGGACGGCGTCGTGGGCACGGTCGACGACGATCTCCGCCTGACCGACTGCTCGCCGCTCATCGAGAAGGGATCGATCGTCGCCCTGCCCCTCGACCTCGCGGATCTCGACGAGGACTTCGACACGACCGAGCGCTACTCGATCGACATCACGAACGGCGCCCGCATCATCAACGACCCGTCGCATGCGGGGGTGAGCGTGGACGTCGGACCGCTGGAGCATCCCGGGAGCCCGCTCCCCGATCCGGATCTGAACGACGACGGCATCGTCGGACCGCCCGACCTGGCGATCCTGCTCAGCGCCTGGGACACCGACGGCTGTCACCCGGCCGACCTGAACGGCGACGGCACGGTCGGCCCCGCAGACCTCGCGCTCCTGCTCGCCGCGTGGACCGTGAACCCCTGATCCCGTCGTTCCATTGGCGCCATCATCACCGAGGCCGGTCCGACGATTCGTCGTCGGGCCGGCCTCGGCTTGCCGCGCGGGCGAGTCGGGCGCACACTGCCCGGATGCGCGAACTCCCCCACCGTCGGCTCGGTCCGCTCGCCCTCATCGTCGTCCTGCTCGTCTCGACGGGCTGCACCCAGTGGCGCGTCGTGCTCGAACCGGTGACGGATCCGGCAACGATCGAGGAGACCATCGTCCTCGAAGATCCCGGCGCGTCCGGCGGCGCGAAGATCGCGCAGATCGACGTCAGCGGCATCATCATCGACGCCGAGCGGCCCGGCCTGCTCGTGCGCGGCGAGAACCCGCTCTCCCGATTCACCCAGGCCCTGAAGACGGCCGAGGAGGACCGACGCGTCGTCGCCGTGCTCGTGCGCATCAACTCGCCCGGCGGCGGCGTCACGCCGTCGACCGTCATGTACCAGGAACTGCTCGACTTCAGGACGCGCAGCGGGAAGCCGGTCGTGGTGTCGATGGGTGATGTCGCGGCGTCCGGCGGGTACTACGTCGCGTGTGCCGCGGACGAAATCATCGCCCAGCCGACCACCATCACCGGCTCCATCGGCGTCATCATGCAGACGGTGAATCTCACCGAGGGCATGCGGAAGATCGGCATCGCGGCGGAGGCGATCACGTCCGGGCCGAACAAGTCGATGGGCTCGCCGTTCGCGCCGATGCCGGCCGAACATCGCGCGCTGCTGCAGGGGATCGTGACCGAGTTCTACGGATCATTCCGCGGCGTCGTGACGGCGAGCCGCCCGAACATTCCGGCGACCGTGCTCGACGAGGTCACGGACGGCCGCGTGGTGACGGGTCGTCGCGCGGCGGAGGTCGGGCTGGTCGACGGGTTGGGCGGGATTCGCGAGGCGTTCGCCGCGGCGAAGCATCGCGCGGGCGTCACGTCGGCGCGTCTCGTGAAGTATCACCGGCGCTCGGAAGCGGTCGCGAGCGCGTACGCGCACGCGCCGGACGCGGAGCGCGAAGTGAACCTGCTGCGGATCTCGATCGACCCGTCCTCGACGGGCGATCTGCCGACGTTCCTGTACCTGTGGGATCCGAACGTGTGGTACGCGCGCTGAGCGTGGCTCACGCGAGTCCGGCGTCGCGGATCGCGTCGATGCAGGTCTGGATGTGCTCGGTGGGATCGACGGCGAGTTCGGCGATGCCCTGATCGATCTCCGCGCGGCTCACGGCGGCGGCGAAGGACGCGACCTTCAGCTTCTTCTTCACCGACTTCGGTTCGAGGTCCGCGATGCCGCTCGGGCGCACCTTGGCGCAGGCGACGATGAAACCGGCGAGTTCGTCGACGGCGAAGAGCGTCTTCGCCATGGGCGTCTCGCGCCGGGTGCCGGAGTACTCGGCGTGTCCGAGGATGGCGGTGAGGATCTCCTCGTCGACGTCGGTGTGTTCGCGCAGGTGCGTCACGCCGACGAAGGGATGTTCGGCGGGCGTCGGGTGCTTCTCGTAGTCGAAGTCGTGGAGCAGACCGGCGACGACCCAGCGATCGGCGTCGTTCGGCGCGAGCCGAGCCGCGTAGGCGCCCATGCACGCGGCGACGGCCTCCATGTGCACGCGCAGCGCGGGGTTCTCGGTCCATTCGTGCATGAGTGATCGGGCGTCGTCGGGCGTCATGCGGGCCATGATACGCGAGGGTCGTCGCGCGATGCGAGCCGCGCATCACGCGCCGGAGGCGTTGGTGATCTCGACGCAGCGCGCGTGCACGGCGAGTTCGAGGTGTCGACCGCCGAAGAGGCAGATGACGCCGAGCAGCGGCGGGAGGACGACGAGCGTCCAGGGCGGCAGACCGCCGGAGCTCGCGACCATCAGCGCGAGGTACGGCAGCAGGATGCCGCTGCCGATGAGGAGGAGGACGCCGACGACCCGGAGCACGACCCCGACGTGGAGGCGGATCAGCAGGGTCGCGGTCGTGCGCCCGGGCCTTCGGGCGTAGGTCTCACGCACGAGGTGACCCCATCCGAGCAGCAGGAGCAGACCGAGCCCGGCGGCGATGAGCCGCCCGAGCATGCCGCTGACGATCGCGAGGAGGAGCGGGCCGAGGACGACGAGGAGCGCGAGGGCGATGGCCGGGCGTTCGAGACGGGCGAACAGCGGGTCCTTCGCGGCGGGCGCGGGTCGCGTCCAGACGTCACCGCATTCGGGGCAGCGTCGTTCGTCGCCGGCGAGTCCGCGAAGGGCATAGCCGCAGGTCTCGCAGAGCGGACCCGTCGGCGCATCGGCGATGGACGACGGCGACACGCGGTGATTCTATCGCGACCGCGCGGCCGATCGCGGCCAGACTCAGTGATGCAGGTCCTTGACGAGTCCCTTGTACCGGCGATCGACCGGCATGAGGAGCAGGGCGATCGCTTCGAAGAGGCGGTCGCCGAGGCGGGCGAATGTCGGGTAGAGACGTTCGGTGTCCGCGCCGAGACGGGCGATCTCGAGGCCGGCTTCGGCGACGACCTCGGGCTCGGTCCGCATGATCGTCGCGATCGTCTCGTCGTCGTACTCGGGGTGGTACTGGAAGCCGTAGGCGTTCAACCCGTGCGCCCACGCCTGCACGCCGCAACGAGCGGAGCGGGACAGCACGCGCGCCCCGGGGGGCGGCGTCGTGACGGCGTCGCGGTGATACTGGAACTGCGGCGACGTCCACGGGATGCCCGCGTGCAGCGGATCATCCTTGCCGACGTCGGTAAGGCGCACGTCGTGCCAGCCGAACTCGATGCCGCCGTCGAGCGGCCCGACCTCGCCGCCGAGGGCGCGGGCGAGCAACTGGCAGCCGAGGCAGATGCCGACGACGGGCAATCCCGCCGCGTGCGCCTCGCGGAGCAGATCCATCTCGCCGACGAGCCACGCGGGCTCGGTGTCGTTCGCGGAGTGCGGACCGCCGCAGGCGATGACGCCCTGGACGTCATCGAGGTCGTGCGGCACGGTGTCGCCGCGATGCATGCGCCGGATGTCGAGCCGATGTCCGTAGTCGCGCAGGGTGGCGCCGAGGCGTCGCACGCCGGACAGGTCGCAGTGTTCGAATACGAGGATCGCCATGTCGCGCAGGGTACGCCGGGCGGGGAGATCGGACAAGCCGGGCGGGTCGTTGCCGGCGGCGCCGATTCGTCGGGTCTCAGAGGTCGACGGTGGTCTTGGAACCGAGCCCGAACGCGGCGAACCCGGCCACGGCGAGGAAGATGACGTCGATGAACTCGAAGCTCGCCTTGAAGCCCTCCCACTGGAGGTCGCCCATGTCGAAGTAGTCGTCGAGGTTGTTGATCACGTCCAGCCGGACCTGCCGCTCCTCGCGTCGTCGCTCGGATCGCTCCTCCGGCGACATCGCCATCCACCAGTCCGATGCCGCCTGCCAGAGTTCGGTGGGATAGTCCTCGGGCTCGAACGCATCGTCCACGGAGCCGCCGTTCGGCCACTCGAGGACGCGCCCGGCGTCCTCCCACTGTCCGGCGAGGTCGTCGGCGAGGACGGCGATCATGCCCTGCGGCGTGCGGAGTTCCTGGTCGATCTCCGCGATCCAGTCACCCGACACACTGCCCGCACCGACGTCATCGAGCACCATGCCGACGACGACGTACTTGGCGACGAGGATGGACAGCACGGCGACGACGACCGCGACGCCGCCGCTCTCGGAGCCCGCGTCGGTGCCGGCGCCGATGGACGCGAGCAGTCCGACGAGCGCGCCGACGCCGACGGCGAGCCAGCCGATCTCGACGCGAAGTCCGTACGAGATCCCGGCCCACACGGCCGCGCCGATCGCGCCGCCGATGAGCGCACCGATGAGCGCCTTCATCATTCCGTTCATGTCGAGCCCCCCGGGTGCACCCCCACGGTACACCCATCGACGCCAATCTACGGGACGTCCGGTCGGGTGTCGAGAGACATTCCGGCGCTTCGGCGCAGATTCTCGGATGGGTGCGGACGGGGCGGACGAACCCTCGCCTCAGGCCGCGGCATCCTCGTCGTGACGAATCAGGATCGTCGCGTCGTGACCGTCGAGATACGTCTGCGTGAACTGCACGCGGCTCGACAGGCCGAGCGACCAGTCGAGCCAGGCGAGCGTGTCGAACCGGCGCGCCGGCGCGAGCACGCGGGCCGCCCATCGCGCGTGATGACGATCGGAGAGGAAGTTGAAGATCACGCCCTGAGCCGCGGCATCGAACGCCGCGCGCACCACACCCTGCGCCGTCGCATCGTCCATCGTGTTCAATGTCCCCGAGAACGTGACCCAGTCGGGCGCGAGCGCGACGAGACGGGCGGGTTCACGGACGAGGTCGGCGACCTCGAACGTGCTGCGGGCGAGCGCACGGGACCGGGCGGCCTCGACCATGGGCGCCATGCCGTCGATGCCGATGAACGACCGGAACGGTACGGCGCGTTCGAGCAGGTGAGCCGCGAAGTCGCCCTGTCCGCAGCCGGCGTCGACGACCGTGCATCCCTCGAAGCCGGCGAGGTCGATCATCACGTCGAACCGCATCTGCTGCGCCGCGCGGCTGCCCCAGAGGGTCGCCTCGAACGACGCGCCGTAGGTCTGCACGGCGTCGCGGTAGGGTTCGAGGTAGTCGGCCGGGCGCTCGGTGCTCATGCGAGCAGGATAGGTCGGATTCGCGCGACGCGGAGCGTCGAAGGGTGCGCGACCGTGCCCGGCGGGCGTCGAAGCCGCTAGACTATGGCGGATCCTCAGGCCGGGAGGGTCGCGACGCCCGACACGCCGCTTCCTGAGCACGAGGTTGTTCCCATGACGCGCAGTCAACTTGCGGTCGCGATCGCGACGGTTCTGTCCCTCTGTCGCCTCGGCGCGACGACGCCGACGGCGGAGTCCCTGACGGACGCCGACGTCGGTGCCGCGATGCAGGCGATCGTCGACGAACTCGCCCGGCGCAAGGCGCCGGACACGTACTGGGATCCGCCGGTGTGGATCAAGCTCGACGACGGCGAGCCGTCCCAGGGCGGCGGCTACACGGCGCTCGTCGCGCTCGCGCTCCAGCACGCCGGCGTGTCGTACCAGTCCGACCTGCTGCGCGACGTCATCGAACATCTGAAGACCGTTCCCCTGCGGGGGACGTACGCGATCGCGACCCGCGCGATGGTCTGGGCCAACCTGCCCGACGCGTTCCGACCGCAGCTCGACGCCGACGTGAAGTGGCTGACGGAGGCGTTCAGTCGCAAGTCCGGCGGGTGGGAGTACGAGGCGCGCCCGCAGTCGGCGATCCTCGACAACTCGGTCACGCTGTTCGGCGCGCTCGCGCTCTGGCACGCCTCGCGCCGGGGCGTGACGATCGACGACCAGGTCTGGCGTCGCATGGAGCAGCGGTTCGTCGCGACGCAGAATGCCGACGGCGGCTGGTCGTATCGGCCGCCGGATGCACGTTCGACGGGCTCGATGACGACGGCCGGTCTGACCGCGCTGCACATCGTGGAGGATGCGCTGCACGGCCCGCTGTTCGCGCGGGTGGTCGAGGGGTACGACTCGCCGTCGCGCCGCGCGCAGCGGGCGGCCCTGGCCTGGCTCGATTCGACGTTCACCACCGACCGCAATCCCGGCAGCGACATGTACGACTTCTACTATCAATGGGGTCTCGAACGCGTCGCGCTCGCGGGCGGGCGTCGGACGTTCGGCGGGCGCGACTGGTATCGCGAAGGCGCGGCCGAGCTCATGCGGCGCGTCCTCGACGACGACCCGGACACCGGCGGATATCGCGTTCGAGCGACGGTGAACGACATCTTCGGCGACTCGCCGATGCGCAACGAACAACTCGCGTTCGCGCTCATGTTCCTCGCCCGCGGTCGGGTGCCGATCGTGATCAACAAGCTTCAGTTCGACGGCGCCTGGAACAACCGGCCGCGGGACGTCGGCAACTTCACCGACTGGCTCGGGCGCGAGTCGGAGCGGGAGCTGAACTGGCAGGTCGTCCGGCTCGGCAGCGATCCGACGACCTGGCTCAACGCGTCGATGCTGTACATCGCCTCCCACGAAGCGCCGCCGTTCATCGCGGATCATGAGCGTGCGCTCGACGCCTACGTCCGGGAGTCCCGGACGATGCTCGCGAAGCGGCGGGCCGGGCGGCTGCCGAAGGACGCCGCGCCGCCGACGCGCCCGGACGTGCCGGCCCTCGACGCGTTGCGCACCTACGTCGAACTCGGCGGGCAGATCGTCGCGATCAACGAGCAGGGCGGTCGTTCGTTCGCGCGGCTCATCGAACTCATGGGCAGCGCGATGTACCCGCAGTACGACTGGCAGGAGGCGCCGCCGGACCATCCGGCGTACGGCCTCGTCTGGCCCGCCGACGGCGCGCTGCCGCGCCTGCAACTCCTGTCCAACGGCGTCCGCGACCTCATCGTGCTGGCGGACCGCGAGGATCTCGCGGCCTCGTTCCAGGAGCGTTCGATGCGCCGTGCGTCGGCGTGGACGACGCTCGCAAATCTCGTGTTCATCGGCTCGGAGAAGTCGCGTCTGTCGCCACGCCTGCACGAGACGAACCCGCTCACGTCGCCGACGCGTGAACAGGTGAGCGCCGGGACGATC
>JAGQOI010000484.1 GCA_020427625.1 Phycisphaerales bacterium
CGTCATGTCTGACTCCCCGCTCAACGTCGGCGCCGAACTCCTCCCCGAATCCTCGACTTCCCGGGGCGCCATGCTCCGCATGCGCATCATCAACCTCGTCGCGGTCCTCCTGCCGTTCGCCGGACTCGTTGCCGCGATCGTGCTCCTCTGGGGTCCCGCGTTCAACTGGCTCTACCTCGCGCTGCTCGTTGGCATGTATCTCTCGACCGCCGTCGGCATCACCGTCGGGTATCACCGGCTGTTCACGCACCGCAGCTTCCGAACGCCGCGCCCGGTCGCGGCCGTGCTCGCGGCCCTCGGCTCGATGGCCGTCGAAGGTCCGCTGCTCCATTGGGTCGCGACCCACCGCAAGCATCACCAGCACAGCGACGATCACGACGATCCCCATTCGCCCCACGGGCACGCCGAGGGCGTCATCGGCTTCATCCAGGGCCTCTGGCACGCCCACATGGGCTGGATCTTCCGCGCCAACACCACCGGGCTCTCCCGGTACGTCCGCGACTTCCGCAACGACCGGCTCGTCCGCTGGATGAGCGGGCTGTTCCCGCTGTGGGTGCTCGTCGGCCTGCTCGTCCCGGCCGCGATCGGCGGCCTGGTCACCGGCACCTGGATGGGCGTCCTCCTCGGGTTCATCTGGGGCGGACTCGTCCGCATCTTCCTCGTGCATCACGTCACGTGGAGCATCAACTCCGTCTGTCACCTCTGGGGCTCACGACCGTACCGCAGTCACGACGAGAGCCGCAACAACGCCATCTTCGGCGTCCTCGCCCTCGGTGAAGGCTGGCACAACAACCATCACGCGTTCCCGACGTCCGCGCGGCACGGTCTGCGCTGGTGGCAGATCGACATGAGCTACATGTTCATCCGCGGCCTCGGGCTCGTCGGTCTCGCCCGCGACATCCGCGTGCCGACGCGCGCCCGCATGGAGTCCAAGCGCCGCGACGTCCCGCCGGGACGACACGACGCGACCAAGTCTCACGACGCGTCGAGCTGACCCGTCTTCGCGAACCGCACCAGGCGGTCGAGGCACGGCGCCAGGTCCAGGCCCTGCGCCTCGACCCACGCGTCGTCGTAGTACGTGTCGAGATACCGGTCGCCGCCGTCGCAGATCATCGTGACGACGCTGCCGCGCTCGCCACGAGCCGCCATGTCCGCGATGATCGTCGCCGCGGCATACATGTTCGTGCCCGTCGACCCGCCGCAGCGCCGGCCGAGCACGGTCTCCAGCCAGCGCATCGTCGACAGACTCGATGCGTCCGGCACCCGGATCATCGCGTCGATCACCTCCGGCAGGAACGACGGCTCGACCCGCGGGCGCCCGATGCCCTCGATCCGCGACATCCGCGCCGACCGCAGCGTCGCGTCGCCCGTGCGGAAGTAGTCGTAGAACACCGAATGCTCCGGATCGGCGACGCACAGACGCGTCGTGGACTCGTGCGCCGGCCGGTAGCGGAGGTACCGACCGATCGTCGCCGATGTGCCGCCCGTGCCCGCGCTCGTGACGATCCAGCGCGGCACCGGGTGACGTTCCATCGCCATCTGCGTGAACAGGCTCTCGGCGATGTTGTTGTTGCCGCGCCAATCCGTCGCCCGTTCGGCGGTCGTGAACTGGTCCATGTTGTGTCCGTCGATGCGTTCGGCGAGTTGAGCCGCCTCGTCGTACATGCGTTCGGCGGGCACGCGTCGGCACTCGCCGCCGTAGAACTCGATCTGCTCGCACTTCTCGCGCGCCGTTCCGTCGGGCACGACCGCGATGAACGGCAGGCCGAGGAAGCGCGCGAAGTACGCCTCGGAAATCGCCGTGCTGCCCGAGGACGCCTCGATGATCGGCGTCCCCCGCCGAATCCGCCCGTTGCAGAGCCCGTACAGGAACAGCGAGCGCGCCAGGCGGTGCTTCAGACTGCCCGACGGATGCGTCGACTCGTCCTTGAGGTACAGATCGATCCCCCGCAGGCACGGCAGTTCGACCTTCACGAGGTGCGTGTCCGCCGACCGGTTCGCGTCGGCGTTGATGCGGTCCACCGCGTCGATGACCCAGTCGCGGTCCGACGAGGACAGGGCGTTGAGCAGCATCGGTTCGGCATGCATCGTCACGGGCGGCACCTCATCTCGCTCGTCACTCCGGAATCGGCAGTTGCTCGACGATCTCCAGGCCGAAGCCGCCGAGACCCGGCAGATGCTTCGGCGTGTTCGTGAGCAGACGCAGGCGCCGCAGGCCGAGATCGCGGAGGATCTGTCCGCCGATGCCGAAGTCGCGCTGGTCCATCGGACGCGCCTTCGCCGCCAGACCGTCCGTGCGCGTGAGATCCGGCGCGTTCACGTCGTCCGACGCCGGACGCGAGATCTTCTGCAGACGATCACGCAACCCGTCGCCCACGCCCTCCGGACGAAGGTAGACGAGCACGCCGCGACCGGCCGCCTGGATCGCCCGCATCGACGCCCGCAGCGAACGCCCGGTCGGATGCGCGGCATCCTCGAAGATGTCGCCCAGCAGATCCCGCCGATGCATCCGCACGAGCACCGGTTCGTCGATCTCCGTCCGCTGACCCACGTCGCCCACCGTCAGCGCGAGGTGCGGCAGGGGGTCGATCGGACTCTGGTACGCGATGAGCGTGAACCGTCCGTGCGGCGTGTCGAGCGGCGTGCCCGCGACGGGCTCGAGTCGCTCCACCATGTGCTCGCGCTCGAGTCGATGCTCGATGATCTGCTCGACGGAGCACATCTTCAGCCCGTGCTTCGCGCACATGACCTCGAGCTGGGGTCGACGCGCCATCGTGCCGTCCTCGTTGACGATCTCGATGAGCACCGCCGCCGGGTAGAGCCCGGCCAGTCGGGCGAGGTCGACCGATCCCTCGGTCTGACCCGTGCGCACGAGCACGCCACCGTCGCGGGCGCGCAGCGGGTTGATGTGACCCGGGCGCACGAAGTCGTCGGGCGTCGCCTCCGGCCGGATCATGAGTCGGATCGTCGTCGCGCGATCGAGCGCCGAGATGCCCGTGCCGACGCCGTGCTTCGGGTGTCCGTCGATGCTCACCGTGAGCGGCGTCCCCCGCAGGCTCGTGTTCACGGCCGTCTGCGGACCGAGATCGAGGCGATCGCAGTCCGCGGCGGTCAGCGGCACGCAGAGATAGCCGCCGCCGACGCGGGTCATGAAGTTGATGAGTTCCGGCGTGATCATCTCGGCCGCGCAGATGAAGTCGCCTTCGTTCTCGCGATCCTCGTTGTCGACGAGGATGATGATCTTCCCGGCGCGCAGGTCGTCGAGGATCTCGGAAATGGGAGACAGCGGCATGGTCGACAGGCCCTTCATCGGGGTTGGATCGTCCAGTGTACGACGAGCGGATCGGGTTCACCACGGAGGCACGGAGGGCACGGAGAGGAATCGAAATGGGTTCGGAATCGCGATGCGGCCGCCCGATCGATCGAACGCGACCCGCGTCACCGTTCCGAACCCAGGTCCCTGTCTTCGCTCCGTGTCCTCCGTGCCTCCGTGGTGAAAACCCCCGGATTCCCGCTCCCACGGCGCCGATCGCGCATCCGGTGAGGCGGCCGGATCGCATCCGACGACCCGGTCGCTCGTAGAATCGTCGGAGGTCGTCCGCCCGCCGGCCTCCACTTGAGCGAGGAGACTTCCACCATGACGCATCGTTCCCTGCCCGCGGCGACCGCCGCCGTGTCCGTCGCCGCGCTGGTCGCGAGTCTCGGCGTCTCGACCGTTCTCGTGGCTCAGCCCGCGCCGTTGCGACCGGGACACCTCGAGAAGCCGGACGATCCCTACCAGGCGCCCGGTCCTCGCCCGGGCGGCCTCGCGACGGGCGGGCCGGTCATCTTCAACGGGTTCACGCACGTGCAGGTGAATGTCGACGGGCTCGGCGCGAACATCCCCGGCGACGCCGCGAACGAGCCGTCCATCGCGGTCGACCCTCTCGCGCCGAACCGCCTCACCGTCGGGTGGCGTCAGTTCGACGCGATCAACTCCAACTTCCGCCAGGCGGGTTGGGCGTATTCGCACGACGGCGGACGGACGTGGACGTTTCCCGGACGGATCCAGCCGGGCGTGTTCCGCAGCGATCCCGTGCTCGCCGCCGGCGCCGACGGGCTGTTCTACTACTACAGCCTGCGGGGCAACTTCCTCTGCGACATGTTCATCTCCGCCGACGGCGGCCAGTCGTGGACCGGTCCCTTCGCGGCCTTCGGCGGCGACAAGCAGTGGTTCTCGATCGACACGACCGGGGGTGGATCGCAGGGCCAGATCTATGCCGCGTGGAGCATCTTCGCCGGCTGCTGCGGCACGAACACGTTCATCCGCAGCATCGACGGCGGCATGACGTTCGCCTCGCCGATCATGATTCCGCAGACGCCGATCTTCGGCACGACCACGATCGCGCCGAACGGCACCGTGTTCGTCGGCGGCGTCGACCCCACGGACTTCTCCAACTTCGCCGTCGCCCGCTCGTCGAATGCGCCGAATCCCGGCGAGTCGCCGGTGTTCGAGTTCTCCACCTCCGTCGATCTCGGCGGCACGCTGACGCTGTCGGCGGGCCCGAATCCCGGCGGTCTGCTCGGACAGGTCTGGCTGGCCGCGAGTCACGACCCGAATCGCGCCGGGCATCTGTACATGCTGGCGTCCGTCGACCCGCCGGGTCCGGACCCGCTCGACGTGCACTTCGTGCGCAGCGAGGACAACGGTTCGACGTGGTCCGCACCGGTGCAGGTGAGCGTCGAGGCGACGGGCATCGGCGGCGCGCCGCCGCAGTGGCAGTGGTTCGGCACGCTCGGCGTCGCGCCGAACGGACGTCTCGACGTCGTCTACAACGACACCGGCGTCACGCCGGATCCGACCGAGTCGGCGCTGTACTACACGTGGTCCGTCGACGAGGGCGACACGTGGTCGCCGCCCGTGCAGGTGAGTCCCGCGTTCGACCAGCACGTCGGCTATCCGCAGCAGATGAAGCTCGGCGACTACTACCAGGTCGTGTCGGACGACGTCGGCGCGCACGTGATCTGGGCCGCGACGTTCAACGGCGAGCAGGACGTGTACTACGTTCGACTCGGCGACTACGACTGCAACGGCAACGGCATCGGCGACGAGGTTGATCTGCGCGCCGGCACGAGCGCGGACTGCAACGACAACGGCATCCCCGATTCGTGCGAGATCGCGGCCGGCACCGTCGAGGACGTCGACGGCGACGGCGTGCCCGACGAGTGCGTCGCGCGCTGCGAGGCGGACCTCGACGGCGACGGCATCGTCGGCCCGACCGACCTCGCGGCCCTGCTCGCCGCCTGGGGCACGAATCCCGCCGGCCCGCCAGACTTCAACGCCGACGGCGACGTCGGCCCGTCGGACCTCGCGACCCTGCTCGCCGCCTGGGGGCCGTGCTCGTAGGGGGGGGGATTCACCACGGAGGCACGAAGGCACGGAGAGGAACTCGAATTGGTTTGAAGAAGAAGACCTGTGGCACGGCCGCGCGTCGGCCGGTGTTGATCACATCGGACCTCTCCGCTCCGAACCCGATTCAAGATCTACTTCGTGTCTCCGTGGTGATCTTCCGCGAACGGCGCCCACGATCGTCGCACAGGCGAGCAACGCGAGGCCGAGGTCGCGCAGGATCGTCGCAGACCAGAAGATGCCGTCGCTGGGGTGGCGATGAAACATGATCATCGTCGCTCCGGTCGAATCCCGCTCGCCGATCGTGAGTTCGGCCTGCTCGCCATACCCGAACGTCTCGCCCAGGATCGTGCGCAGTTGATCCGACCACGCTTCGCGAGGCCATTCGCGCGCCGTTCGGGACGTGCATGTGATCCGGGCGACGAATGTCTGCCGCGGCACCAGTCCCCAAGCCGTCGACGCGACGAGGCGCCGATGCCGACAGCGGCACTCCAATTCGGCCGCGTCCGGCGCCCCATCGCGAGCGCTCGGCACGCGTGCGTCGAGTTGACCGTCATGCTCCGTCGCGACGATCGTCAGAGCGCGATCCCGGGAGCCGAGATACGGATTCGTCATCACCAGCGATGCCAGGAACAGCGCCGCGCCCGCCGCCGCCAGGAACACGATCCACCGCGACCGAACACCACCACCCATGGTCATCCCTCGCCCCAACGCCTCCGCTCCGAACCCAATCCATTTCCCTCCGTGCCTCGGTGCCTTCGTGGTGACCACCTCGATCGATTCACCACGGAGGCACGAAGACACGGAGTCGATCTTGAATCAGTTTCGGAGCGGCGATATCCGATGTCATCAACACCGATCGACGCGCGGCCGCGCCACGTGCCTTCTTCTTCAAATCAGTTCTGAATTCCGACTCCGTGTTCTCGGTGCCTCCGTGGTGAACCCCCGATCCAACGCGGGTCATCACGGAGACGAACTTACTTCTCGGCGACGAGGTAGGCGATCCAGCCTTCGCAGGCTTCGCCGGTCTCGTTGGGCTCGAATTCGCCGTTGCCTTCCTCGGAGTCCTCTTCGGTGCCTTCCCAGTAGACGGTCACGTTGCGGAAGCCGGCCTCGAGGAGGAGTTCCTGGATTTCCGGGAGCGTCCACAGGCGCCAGTGGTAGCTGAACGCGCGGTCCATCCGGGTTCCGTCGGGGAAGCGGAAGTGGATGTGGTTCTCGACGTAGCCGGTCACCGGGTGGTAGATGTGCTGGTCCCAGATGTAGGTGAAGCCGTCGAGGTCGCGCTCCTCCTCCACCTCGGCGAACGACTCGCTGCCGCCGTAGGCGTCGAGCAGGAACATGCCGTCGGCGACGAGGGCCTTGTGGACGGCGCGGAAGTAGCGGCGGAGTTCCGGGCGCGTGCGGAAGATGAAGTAGCTGAAGTTCATCGCGAGGACGGTGTCGACGCCGTCGGCCTTCGCCTTCGTCACGTCGGCCTTGCGCCAGGTCATCCGCTCGAGCTGCGCCTCCGTCGCACGGGTCGCCGCGCGGGCCTTGCCCCAGGCGAGCACCTCGGGATCGAGGTCGACGCCGATGGCGCGATTGTCCTTGTGCCGGCGGACCCACTCGACGGAAGCCGCGCCGGTGCCGCAGAAGTCCTCGCGGATCAGGCGGGCCGGACGTCGTCGGCGCTCCGACCACACCTGTTCGATGAACTCGCACTCGGCGTCGACGCTCTGGACCGACAGCTCGTAGAGCTCGTGCCGGTCGCTCGTCGCCGCCGTCCGCCACCCGGCCTTCTTCTTCTTGTCGGCCTTCTTCTGATTCTTCCTGGATCGGCTCATAGGGCGGCAGTGTAGCGAATGCCCGCACGCCTGCCCGGGCCGCGACGCCCCGAGCGACGCCCCCGGCGACGCCCCCGGCGACGACACGGGCGACGACACGGGCACCGGGTCCGCGACCCGATGCCCGTCGAACGGCCCGTGATGTGAGGTCGCCGCCTACTTCAGCGTGAGCGGGTCCCGCAGCGGCAGATGTTCGACGCGCCCGCCGAAGAGGTCCTTCATGCTCGCGCGCCCGTCGGCGTCGCCGGCCTCGATCATCGCCCAGCGCCCGACGACCAGCATCGCCATCCGGTCCGGATGGAGGTGCGCGCGGGCGACCCGACGCACGTCCTCGGCGGTCACGGCGCGGATCCGGTCGCGGTAGGTCGACCAGTAGTCCGGCGCGCGGCCGGTGATCTCGTCGTCGACGAAGATCCCCAGCATCGCATCCCGCGATTCGAACGCCCGCGGGAACGTCTCGATGAAACTGTCCTTCGCCAGCGAGAGCTCGTCGTCGCCGACGAGGGTCGTCCGCATGCGCTCGATCTCCTCGAGGATGA
>JAGQOI010000485.1 GCA_020427625.1 Phycisphaerales bacterium
CTGCGGTCGATGGTCGCGACGGGTTCTACGACTACACGCCGCAACGCGATCTGCTCACGGTGTTCGAGACCTGGCGCCTCGACGCCGGCGCCGGATTCGTGCCGGAGGACGATGCGACGCTCGGGCCCGACGGGCCGACGTTCGCCGAGGTCATCGCGCCGACGATCGACCGGTATGCCGCGGGCGTGGATGAGTTCCTGCGCGAGCGACAGGATGCCGTGCGGGTGATCGACGCCGATCGGGTGCCGGGCCGCGTGATCGAGGGGGAGGAACGGGACCGTCACCTCGCCCGTATCGCCGCGCGGACGGTCCGGTGGTGGCGAACCAACGACCAGTTCATCGACGATCTCGCGCACACGATCCGCGCGTTCGGCGACGAGACGTCCGCCCGGGCGTGGACGAGCCGGGCGCGACGGCGCCTCGCGCCGGCGTTGTACGCCGAGTGCTGGTTCGACGGATTGTGGGACGATGTCCTGCCGCGTCTGCATGACCCCGAAGTGCGGGCGGCCGTGGAGGCGCTTCGGGCCGACGTCCTGCGTCGTCGTCACGAGTTGTACGACATCGCGTTTCGCGAGGGACGCGCCGCTTCGCTCGACCCGGAGCAGGGTCGCTTCAACGCGCCGGTTCGTGATCGCGCGTACCAGGCGATCCACCGGCACGCGGTCGCGTCGATGGTCGATCTCGCCCGCCTTCTGCCGGACGAGTCACGGGATGCGTTCATCGCGTCGTTGCAGCGTTCGCTGCCCGCGACACCGAACTACTGCCTCGGCCCGTACGTGACCATGGGCGTCGACCCGATGGCCTGGGACGGCTTCCAGCCCCTGCGCGACCTGCTCGCGGCACCGACCGGCGCCGATCCGTCCGATCGATCCCCCGATCCCTAATACCGCTCCGCCCACTCCCGCACCCACGTGCGCACCGCGTCCGTGATGAGCGGCGACGGGTCGGCCAGCGCCGCTTCCGGACCGTACAACTCCGACAGACTGAGTGCGTCCGTCAGGCGACCCGGGCCGAGACACACGTCGAAGTCGTCGCCGAGCACGCCCGCGATCGCGAGCGTCGGCACGCCCGCCGCCGCCGCCCGCGCGGCAACGCCCATGATCGCCTTCCCGTGCATCGATTGCCCGTCGATGCGCCCTTCGCCCGTGATGACGAGATCCGCTTCGGCGAGGCGGGCGTCGAAGTCGAGCGCGTCGAGCACGAGGTCGATGCCGCGCTCGATCGTCGCGCCGAGCATGGTCGCGAGCCCGAACGGCACGCCTCCCGCGGCTCCGGCGCCGGGCGCATCGGGATCGCCGCCGATGAGCGTCGCGAAGTGCGCGAGGATGGCGTCGAGGCGCGCCACGTCGTCCGGCGAGGCGCCCTTCTGCGGGCCGTAGGTGTGAGCCGCACCGTTCGGTCCGAGGAGCGGGTTGGTGACATCGCACGCGATGCGGAGTCGGAGGTCGCGATGGGGGGGCGGATCGATGCGGGCGGTTTCGGCGAGCCGCGCGGGACAGAGCGGCTCGGTGATGACGGATCCATCCGCGCGTCGGAAGGCAGCGCCGAGGGCCTGGAGGATGCCCGCGCC
>JAGQOI010000486.1 GCA_020427625.1 Phycisphaerales bacterium
CCCGCCGGCCGCGACCGCCCGGGCGGCCGGGCTTGCCTTCGGCTCTCGTCGATCACCGTTCCGGCGGGTGGGAGCGATCGGGCCGACCCGGCGACCCGGTGGGGCCGGGAGGTCGGAGGCGGCGCAATCCCGGCGATTCGGTGCAGGGAACCGACGCCCCCGGTCGATGCATCGCGGCGGGCGCGACGGTTCCCGGACGGTCGGACGCCCGTTCCTCATCGCCCCGACCCCGCCCGGAGTGCCGCGCTCGATGCCCGATTCCATCAAGGACAGTCTCCGTCACGAGTCGTGGCGGATGTTCCGCATCATGGCCGAGTTCGTCGAGGGCATCGAGACGATGACGCGTCTCGGCCCGGCGGTGAGCGTGTTCGGTTCCGCGCGGACCCATCACGAACAGCCGTACTACCGGGAGGCGGTCCGTTGCGGGCGTCTGCTCGCCGAGCGTGACTTCGCCGTCATCACCGGCGGCGGCCCGGGCATCATGGAGGCGGCGAACAAGGGTGCGTTCGAGGCCGGCGGCACGTCGGTCGGCCTCAACATCGCGCTGCCCATGGAGCAGGAGCCGAACCGCTATCAGAACGCCGAACTCACGTTCCGCTACTTCTTCATCCGCAAGGTGATGTTCGTGAAGTACGCGTGCGGGTTCATCATCTTCCCGGGCGGGTTCGGGACGATGGACGAGTTCTTCGAGTCGCTCACCCTCATGCAGACGCTCAAGATCGCGCCGTTCCCGGTCGTCCTGTACGACTCGACGTTCTGGCGCGGCCTGCTCGACTGGATCGACTCCACGATGGCGAAGTCGTACCAGACCGTGAGTCCCGACGACTTCGAACTGTTCACGCTCACCGACGACGTCGAGGAAGCCGTCGACATCGTCCACGAGACGTTCATCGGCACCCGCAAGATCGCCGAGAAACTCCCGCGCTTCGAATCCGACGAAACCCACCCGACCGGCGAAGGCACCCGCTCCGGCATCGAACCCCGCCGCGGCGGCCGCACGAAACGACAGTACGACGTCAAGGACCAGGAGTGACTCGAGTCTCCGTGCCTCCGTTGCAACCCCCCGAACGGGATTTCACCACGGAGGCACGGAGGACACGGAGGAAGCCGATTGGGTGTCGGAGCGGTGACGCCGAACGAGTTCAACCCGTCGACGCGCGGCGCGGCCACGTGTCTTCTTCTTCAAACCCATTCCATGCCCGACTCCGTGCCCTTCGTGTCTCCGTGGTGAACCCGATCACCCAAGGCGCATCACCGCGTCGGCGAAGCGGGTCAGCGCGGGCGGGCTGTGGTTGAAGAACAGTGATGGCTCGATGAACTCGAGTTCCGACAGGCAGAGACCGCCGCCGGCGCGCTCGACGACGTCGATGCGCGCGTAGAGCGCGTCCTGGCCCGCGGCCTCGAGGACGCTCTCGGCGAAGCGCCGATACGACGGCGCGAGGTCCGGGACCGTCGTCACCGATTCCGCGCCGCCGTGAAAGCGCGGCAACTTGCGCACGGCATGCGTGATCACGCCGTCGATCCAGACCATCGACACCTCGCCGCCCGCCGCGAACTCGGGCATGAACGGTTGCACGAGCATGTCGCGATCGGCGAGCAGTCCCGACAGGAAGGCCGCGCCGGCGGCCGTCTCGTGGGACTCGAACCGTCGGGTCTGCCAGGAGCCGGCCGATACGGCGGGCTTGACGACGACGTCGCGCCATCGTCGCGCCGCGACGACCGTCGAGAGGTCCGCGTCCGACCCGCGGTCGAGGCACACCGTCGGGATGACCTCGACCCCGGCGTCGGCGAGGGCGAGGAGGTATCGCTTGTGCATGTTCCAGTGCACGACCTCGGCGCCATTGCGAAGGACGGTCCGGCCCGCGGCGGTGGCGATCCAGTCACGGAAGACATCGGGCCGGAGGTGGTAGTTCCAGGTCGCGCGCAGGAGGCAGATGTCGAATGCGTCAGGGAGGTGCGCGGGATCGTCCCAGGGAAGCACGGCGACGTCGCCGCCTCGTTCGCGGAGCGCGCGGGTGAGGGGCGCCTCGTCGTGATCGGGCTCGGACAGAACGGACATGCCCACGAGGGCGATGCGCATCGTCAGTTCACACCGACGTCGACGGGCAGGTTGGCGCTGCGCCACGCCCGCAGGCCGCCGCGCAGGATGCTGACTTCCTTGATGCCGAGCTGCTGGAGGGTCTTGGACATCGACGACGCGATGACCGAGTTCGGCTCCTCGCCGTAGACGATGACCGACGGGTAGTCGTCGAGTTCGCGGTAGCGATCGCGGACGTCGGCGAGCGGGATGTTGATCGAGCCGGGAATGTGTCCCGCGGCATACGCCGCGGCCGGGCGCGGATCGACCCACACGCCGGCCCGATGTCCGCCGATGCCGAGCACGCCGCCGCTGCCGGCGATGGTTCGCTGGGCCTCCGCGGCGTCGACGAACCTGAGGTCGCGATCGGAGGTGCTCCGATTGCACCCGGGCGCGATGCCCGCGACCGTGAACAGCAGAAACAGCCACACCACCGAGGTTCGCACCACTCGCATCGTCATCTCCATGATCCACTGGTCGCCCGTTGAGACCGCACGTCCGGGGCGACGCGTTTGTTGTCATCACCGACACCCGGTCGGCCGCGATATTCCCGGCCGCCCGCCCTCGTGACGACGGCAAGTGTACAGTTCCGCGGCCGCGGATCACGATCAGGGGAACACGGGCACCGTGCCGCGTGTCCTTCCCGTCGTTCGAAGGACGGCCGCAACCCACCGTCGGAGGACGATTTGCATGCTTCACCCCCCCACCATCCAACGCCTTCTCCCGCTCGTGTCCGGGCTCGTCGGCGTCGTCGCGGGTCTCTTCGTGGCACTCCCGGCCGCCGCCCAGCCGTCGTTCTCGGGCGGGCCGATGCCGTCGGCGACGGATCTCGTGCCGGTCGCGGTGATGACCGATGTCGAGCGAGTCGGGCCCGGCGAGACGTTTCATGTCATCGTGACGTTCGACGTCGAACCGATGTGGCACATCTACTGGGCGTTCCCCGGCGATTCGGGGATGGCGACGGAGATCAACCTGAAGATGCCGGCGGGTTTCGTCGCGGCACCGATCCGTTGGCCGCGACCGGAGACCATCACGTCGAGCCAGGGCACGACCTACGGCTTCGGCGGTCGGACGGCGCTGGCGGTGCCGGTGACGGCGCCGGCGGTGCTCGAGGACGGGCGCGCGGAGATCGCCGCGGATATCGCGTGGCTGGTCTGCAAGGAGGCGTGCCTGCTCGGGTCGGCGGACAAGACGTTGTCGATCGTCACGACGTCGACGCCGACGGCGCCCGGAGACCGGGTCATGTCGGACGCGTCTCGGAAGGCGATGGATCGTCTGTCGCGCCCGGTGGGGAAGTCGACGCAGTCCGCGGCCACGTTCGACGGCACGACGCTCGTCGTCACGGGTCCGATGCCGACCGTGGAGTCGCCCGAGGTGACGTTGCGCGGCGTGCCGCAGCCGGGCATCGAATTCGGTGACGCGACCTCGGAGATTGCCGATGGACGATTCACGGTGCGGGTGCCGGTGATGCTGGATCGGGAGGCCTCGCTCGGCAAGCCGCTCGTGCTGACCGGCCAGGTGCTGCTTGGTCGCAGGCATCGCGATCCTTCGTATGAATTCCGGATCGACGCGACGGCGTCAGCGGATCCCGCGACTCGACGGAGCCAGTGACATGACGAACGCGCGGCTGATTCGACCGGTGGTGCTGACGGCGTTGGTGGTGGCGGCATCGGCCATGATGGCGGGTTTCGGTGGTGTGCCGCGTCTGCGTCCGGGCCAGGCGGCTCCGGCGTTGGCGCTGGTCGACACGACGGGCACCTCGCACACGCTGTCGTCGTACCGGGGTCGCACGGTCGTGCTGGAGTGGATCGACACGTCGTGTCCGGTGGTCACGCGTCTGCACCGGTCGGGTCTGGTGCAGGCGTCGAAGGAGGCCGCGCGGGCGATTGATCCGACGGTGGTGTGGCTGTCGGTGAATTCGACCTCGGGGACGGACGTCTCGACGAACGACCGTTGGATCCGTGACATGAAGGCGTCATCGCCGGTGTTGCTGGATGCGGACGGTTCGGCGGCCCGGTCGTTCGGCGTGCGATCGACGGCGCATTATTTCGTGATCGATGCGAAGGGCCGCGTGGTGTATCACGGCGCGTTGGACGACGATCGGACGGGCAAGAAGGCGGAGCGTGGCGAGGTGGTGGTGCGGTATGTCGTGGACGCGGTGCGGGCGTCGGCGGCGCAGTCACCGATGAAGCCGTTCTCGGTGCAACCGTACGGCAGCCCGATCCGCGTCGCGTCGCCACCGGAGTCGAAGAAGGGCGCGTCGGCCC
>JAGQOI010000487.1 GCA_020427625.1 Phycisphaerales bacterium
GAGGTGCCGCGGACCTTCACCGAGTGGCCGTTCGCGACCGTTCCGGGGGTGGACGTCAATGCGACGGCGCCGAGCTGGGACACGCCATAGATGTCGGAGATCGCCGTATCCGCGAAAAAGACGGAGACCGTGATCGCGTCGCTCTCGTAGACCGTCGAGCGGGTGGCGTTGGTGGCGTCCGTGAACGAGAAGGCGGCCGGGACCGTGTCCTTGGTCGTCGAGCGGAAGGTGTCGGAGACGCCGCCGATCGTGAGGACCGTATCGGTGTTCGTCCCCTGCGAGCCGGACGTGGTCTGGCGGACCTTCACCGTGTCGCCGTTCGCGACCGTCCCGGGGCTCGCGGCCCACGCCCCACCGTTCCTCTGGTACTCGCCGCCCGTCACCGAGATCGCGGCCGGCCAGTTGATGCCGGAGACCGTGATCGCGTCGGATTCCACGAGGGCCGAAAGCTCCTGCGCCGTGACGTCGGTGAACGAGAACGCCGACGGCGTGGTGTCCTGCGCGGCGACCGCGCTGGTCTCCGCGGAGTTGGCCGAGGCCGAGCCCGCCGCATTGGTGGCCGTCACCACGACGCGGATGTCGTCGCCCGACTGGTCGGAGGTGACCACGAACGTCTGCGCCGTCGCGCCCGAGATGTTGGCGAACGTCCCGTTCCCGCCGGTGTCGGCCTGCCACTGGTAGGAGAACGAGGGAAGCGGCGAGCCCGCCCAGGTGCCGGGCGAGGCGGTGAGGGTCTGGCCGACGATCGGCGTGGTGTCGTCGATGGTGGGGGCGGACGAGTTCGACGGGGCGACCGGCGGCGTGCGGACGCCGGACGTGTTCTTGATGAACGAACGAACGATGCTCATGCTGCCCCCGCCCCATGGCGCCGCGGCTGCGGCACGCGCGAATCTATCACACGGCGCGCGTCAGTACCTCCGCGCCGCGCGCAAGTCCTGCGCGATGAGGTCGAGGAGGATGCAGGCGCGTTCGATCTGCGAAGCGATCTCCGACAGCGCCGTGTGCCGGCGCCGGTCGTGGTCCTTCAGATCCTCGCGCAAGTCCTCGATCACGTCGCGCACCTCGATCACCGCCTTGGGGTCGACGACCGCGATGTGCGGGGTCGTGCCGCCGGACGACGGGGGCGTCAGAGATCGCCAGCGGCCGACGAAGTAGATGATCGTCGCAACCAGAAACCCGAGAACGGTCAACACGGTCTGGGTTTCCGGCGACAGCTTATCGAGCCCTTCCACCCGTCACCTCCGCCTTCAGCCGGGCCATGCGGCCGTCGATCGCTGCGTAGTGGAGATTCGCCATCTCGATGATGAGCAGGACCGGATAGACCGCATGGGCCGTTGAAAGCCGCGGCGCCGACAAGAGGCCGAGCGCGATCGTGAACCAGACGAAGATCGAGGCGAACGCGCACATGGCGCGCAATTCGTAGGACGGTCGCCAGAGCCCGTTCACCGCGAGCGCGGCGATCCGCACGCACCCGGCCGTGATCGCCGCAACACCCCACACCGATTCGTCGGCGATCCGCGCCAGCCCC